>JAICHC010000721.1 GCA_025922795.1 Candidatus Binatia bacterium
AAAACCGGATCTCAGGTCAGCCTGTCGGCGGTGAAGGGACTGATACCGAAAAGCTCAAGACTGCTGCCACCGAAGTGACCGAGGATGCCAAGCGGCGCGGGCGTGAACAGTTCGAAGCTCGCAAACACACCGCGGCCGATCAGGCTGAAAAAGCGGCTAACGCGGTTGAACGTTTCGCCGACGACCTGGCCGACCAGGAGCTACAATCGTTCGCTGATTATGCAGGCCAGCTGGCGGGTGGCATGAGAAACTTTGCCGAAACCGTGCGCGGCCGAAGCATTGACGAACTGATCGGAGACACGCAGCGGCTGGCGCGAAACAACCCAGCGCTGTTCATGATGGGCAGCGTAGCTGTCGGAATCGCGCTTTCCAGGTTTGCCAAAGCATCGAGCAAGCGCCGCAGCGGCAAGTACCAATACGCGGACGATAGCTCCTACTCTGACCATTCGGAGTTCGATCCGGTAACTTCCGGATCTAGCCCCCCTGTACCAGGAGCGCCCAGCTCGCAAACTCCCACGGTATCAAGCGGGGCTCCTTCATTTTCGGAAGGGAAAGGAGTTTGATCATGGCAAAACAATCGCCATTTCCAGCCACTGAGTCATCCCAATTGGAACGCGAAAATGAATCAGCAACCAGCCTGCTCAGCCGGCTGATGGGGGAAGTCTCAACGCTTTTCCGCAAGGAAATAGCGCTCGCAAGGGCCGAGATCTCCGAAGCCGCTGCGAAAACCAAGACCGCCGCGGTCAGCATCGCGGTGGGCGGGGCAGTCGCCTTTGCCGGATTATTGGTGCTGCTCGGCGGCGTGGTTCTCTTGCTAGCGCAAATAATGGAAACTTGGTTGGCCGCGCTTATCGTCGGAGCGGTGGTGCTTCTCATAGGCTTCGTGATGCTCCAAAGCGGCAAGAAAAAACTTGATCCCTCGGCGTTCAAACCCGAACGGACGCAGGATGCATTACGCAAAGACAAGGACATGGTGCAAAGGAGGGCTTCATGAACGGGACTAGCGACATACGGAACGACACTGAAATACGAAACGATACTGAAAAAGACCCAGCCACTCTCGAACGCGAGATCGATCAGACGCGGGCGCAGATGGACCAAACCATCAGCGCGTTGGGCCGCAAATTTTCACCGGGTCAGCTTTTAGACGAAGCCCTGGGCATGGTGCGCGAGCACGGTGGCGAATTTGCCGCCAATCTCAATAATACCGTGAAGCGGAATCCGGTTCCGGTGATTCTTTCGACTGTCGGCATTGCCTGGATGATGATTTCCAGCAATCGTCCAAACCGATCGATCGCTTATGGCGATGACTACGAGGACCGGTATGATTACGAAAGCACGGACGGCGATCACATCGCGGATGAGCCGGGCATGCTAGCCGGCGCAGGGCAGCGAATTGCTGGCGCGGGGCAGCGGATCAAGGAGAGTACCGACGCGACGCGCCACAAGCTGGCAAGATCCAAAGAGGCGCTGACTTCTCGCGTCAGCAAAACGGCGGGTAGCGCGCAAGCGCAGGCCCGGCGCGCCCGTGAAGGATTCGATAATCTACTTGAAGATCAACCTCTAATCCTCGGCGTCGTGGGCGTCGCGCTAGGAGCACTCATTGGCGCCATGCTGCCGGCCACCGAACAAGAGGATCGGCTATTTGGGCCGCTTCGCGACAAAACCATGTCGGAGGTCAAGCAACGAGGCGAAGAGTCTTTTAACCAGGTGCTAGAATCCGTGAGCCGGGTCGGCGAAAGTGACAGGCAGACATTGTCGCAGCCCGAAGACAGGACTTCGAGAACCGATATTCGTCCCGAGAAAGATGCTTCGGCCGCATGAGTGGATTGAGACTATTCACCGGCCGATTTGGCGTCCGAAGCGCTGTTGTCAACGCGCCCGGATAACGCGCTTCGGATCCAATGGCCGGTTTCAGACAGGATCTTAAAGACTCTTTTACGACGGGTGGCCTCGGCTTCTGGGGACTTGTGCGTCGAGTCGTCGCGGAGGTGCAGCGGGATAACTGTGCAGGTTACGCCGCCGCACTTGCCTACTATTTCTTGTTTGCACTCTTTCCGTTTTTTCTTTTTCTCACGGCGTTGCTGGGCTATCTGCCAATCCCCAATTTGCTCGACCGAATGATGGCGTTTCTCGCCCAGGTGATGCCGGGCGATGCCTTAACCCTGGTTGAAGACAATGTCCGAAATCTCGTCTCACAACAGCGCGGCGGCCTGCTCTCCTTTGGAATCTTGGCGGCTCTGTGGACGTCGTCCAGCGCTATTACAGGTATCTCCGACGCTTTGAACCACGCCTATGACGTCGAAGAAGGCCGGCCTTTTTGGAAAGTGCGCGGCATGGCGATTCTTCTAACCATAGGTCTGTCCATTTTCCTCATCAGCTCGATCGTTCTGCTGATGTTCGGACCCCAGATCGGCGGCTGGCTTGCAGACCTTGTTGGACTTGGAGCCGCGTTCGAAATTGCCTGGAACATCCTGCGCTGGCCGGTCATCCTGTTCCTGGTGATCACCGCCGTTGCCACGATTTATTATTTCGCGCCCGATGTCGATCAGCATTGGAAATGGATCACCCCGGGCTCCGTGTTCGCCGTCTTCCTATGGCTGCTCGTCTCATTGGCGTTTTCTTACTACGTCAACAATTTCGGTTCCTACGACAAGACCTACGGCAGTATCGGCGCCATTATCATCCTGCTGACCTGGAT
>JAICHC010000722.1 GCA_025922795.1 Candidatus Binatia bacterium
CGCGCAAAAGCGACGTGATCAGATTTCGCATCAGGGCCCAGCGATGCGCTGAGTTGCGGCTCAGTTGTCTTCCTGATTTCAGATGGCGCATGATTTAAACGGTTTCCTTCTCGGCGGCGCGCCGGCGCGCGTCGATCTCTTCCCGCGATGGGAAATGATCGACTTTCATGCCCAATTCGAGACCCATTTCCTTGAGAATTTCTTTGATCTCGTTGAGCGACTTGTGGCCGAAATTCTTGGTCCGCAGCATCTCCTGTTCGGTCTTTTGCACCAGTTCGCCGATGTACTTGATGTCGGCGTTTTGCAGGCAGTTCTGCGAGCGCACCGAGAACTCGAGCTCATCGACGCTGCGAAAAAGATTTTCGTTAAGCGGCACCGGCGGACCGTCGTCTTTCTTCTCCGCGCGCGGCTCGTCTTGAAAGTTGACAAAAATCCCCAGTTGATCCTGAAGAATCTTGGCGGCGTAGGCCATGGCGTCGTCGGGCTTGACGCTGCCGTCGGTGTAAACCTCGAAGACGACGCGATCATAGTCGGTGCGCTGGCCGACCCGGGCGTTGGTCACCGCAAAGTTCACTTTCTGAACCGGCGAAAAAACCGCGTCAATAAAGATCGTATCGACCGGCGCGCCCTCCTCCTTGTTTCTCTCGGCCGGGACGTAGCCGCGCCCGAGCTTGGCTAACATTTCGACTTCGAGCTTGGCATCGCGCGACAGGGTGGCGATCTTGTGCTCGGGATTCAAGATCTCCACCGACGGGGGCGCGACGATGTCCTTGGCGTAGACCGTCGCGGGACCTTTGGTCTCGATTTTGAGCGTTTGTTGCTCGCCGTCGTTAAGGCGCAGCCGAATTTCTTTCAGATTAAGAATGATGTCGGCGACGTCTTCGGTCACGCCCGGCACCGTCGAGAATTCGTGGAGGATCCCTTTGATGCGCACGGCGACGATCGACGCGCCCATCAGCGAGGACAGCAAAATGCGGCGCAGCGAATTACCGATAGTTTGGCCGAATCCTCGTTCAAACGGTTCGGCGTAAAACTTCCCGTACGTCGGCGTCAGAGTTTTCTCGTCGACCTCCAATTGTTTGGGTTTGATCAATTCCGTCCAATGCATGTACATTGTCGACATAGCGTCTCCCAATATCGAGCTTACTTCGAATACAATTCGACAATCAGTTTTTCGTTGATCGGCATGGTGATATCACCCCGGGCCGGCAGAATTTTGATCCTGCCGCTGAACGCTTCGCGATCGACCTCCGCCCAGTCGGGCACACCGCGCCGCTGCGACCCTTCCATCGCCGATAAAACCCGCCCCATCTGGCGGCTCTGCTCTTTCACTGAAATCACGTCGCCGGCACGCACCGTATAAGAGGGAATATTCACCTTGCGGCCGTTGACCAGAAGATGGCCGTGGCGCACCAAAGTACGCGCTTCTGCGCGCGAGCTCGCGAACCCGAGCCGATAAGCCACGTTGTCCAGACGGCGCTCGAGCAGAACCAGCAACGTTTCGCCGGTGATTCCCTTGGTGCGATTGGCCTGCGCAAAGGTGCGGCGAAACTGCTTCTCCACCAGACCGTACAAGCGTTTGACCTTTTGCTTCTCGCGCAGCTGGATGCTGTATTCCGAGAACTTCGGCCTGCCTTGGCCATGTTGTCCCGGCGGATAGTTACGGCGCTCGATCGCGCACTTGTCGGTATAACAGCGCTCGCCCTTGAGAAAGAGCTTCAAATTTTCGCGCCTGCACAGCCGGCACACAGATTCCGTGTATCTAGCCAATCTTTCCTCCTCGTCTGATCAAACGCGCCGGCGCTTCGGCGGGCGGCAGCCATTATGCGGGATCGGCGTAACATCCTTGATCAAGCTGATGTTGATTCCCGCCGATTGGAGCGCCCGCAGCGCCGACTCTCGGCCCGCTCCGGGGCCGCGCACGAAGATTTGCACGCTCCGTAAGCCGTGATCCATGGCTTTCTTGGCGGCGCTGTCGGCCGCCTGCTGAGCGGCAAACGGCGTGCCTTTGCGCGAGCCCTTAAAGCCCATCGCCCCGGCGCTGGACCAGGAAATCACATTGCCCTGATAGTCGGTGATCGTGACGATGGTATTGTTAAACGTCGAGTGGATATGCACCACTCCTTCGGCAATGTTCTTGCGGCCGCGCTTACGGCGCGCTGCTCGCTCGCCGGCCTTCGCGTCGGCTTGCCCTTCGGCTTTCTGCTTCTCGTCGGTGGCCTCTGCCATATTCCTCTCCTGTTAGCCTTTCGACGGCGCTGGCTTTTTGCCGGCGACGGTTTTGCGCGGCCCTTTGCGCGTGCGCGCGTTGGTATGTGTACGCTGGCCTCGTACCGGTAAATTTCTGCGGTGGCGCAGGCCGCGATAGGACCCCATGTCGAGGTGGCGCTTGATATTGCCGGTCACATCGCGCCGGAGATCGCCTTCGACCTTGTAACTTTGATCCATGATCTGGCGAATCTTGACGACGTCGTCATCGCTCAGATCGTCCGTTTTGAGGTCCAGGGAGACGCCGGCGAGATTGAGAATCTCTCGCGATGCGCTGTGGCCGATCCCGTAAATATAAGTCAGCGCGACTTCCATTCGCTTGCTCCTGGGCAAATCTACGCCTGCGATCCGTGCCATAACTCCCCTCCTGGCCCTTATTGCTATCCGACTGCCGATCTTGGATTGGTGCACCGCACGTGGTTTAACCTTGC
>JAICHC010000723.1 GCA_025922795.1 Candidatus Binatia bacterium
ACCAATCGAAGCGGAGCCGTGCCGATTCTTGCGAGAAACACGCACTCACAAGAGATTCTCGCCACTAAAGTATACGACCTGGTCAAGCCCGCCCTGACACCGGAAGGAATTCTTAGCGACGATTTGCAGAAGCGGGTCATGGCGCCGCTTTTCGAGCGCATCAACAAGCGCGACGTCCCGTCAAGCAGGTTCTTCGATTTCACGCTTGCGCGAAAGTTGAATGGCGAGATCAAAGCGGAGGGGTGGAAACCCTAGATTTAACGATCGTTCAAGCCGTTCAATCCCCCGGATCGAGTCCGGGGTCCGTTAAAATCGTTACGAACCCAAAAGGTTCCAGGTGGTTCCAATGATTTCATTGTTTGCGCGGTTCCAAACGTAATGACTCTCCATCTCTTGCGAAAGAAATATCGCCGATGGGAGAAGGTGTCAATCACATCTTGGCACGCGCCCGTTCAAATCGTTCAAGCAGTTCACGCACCGTTCAAATCGTTTAAAGTCGGAGACCTCGACAAAAAGCTTAAGGTCAATCACATCCACCTGCTGGTGAAAGATACCGGTGGAGAGGCTATCGCACAGAGTATGCAGCTCATCGGGCGAACGGCGGAAGAATACAACGAGCCCAAGAATCGACACGGGGCGTTCTGGGAGGACCGTTGCCCATTAGTCAAGCCCGTGTGACCGGGGGGCAGCGTTTTGGCCCACATGGACTATTTCGCAATTGCGAAAATCAAAGGCTGAGGGAAATACCGACAGACGAGAATGGCCCGGCGTTGCCGGTATCGGCGGCAGCGTGATAGAAGCAGCGTGTGCCGATATGGTATCGTGATTCAGATGTTTTGGGGGATCATGCGCCGCCGCATTTCCATGCGCTGTATGCTGAGTACGAAGCGTTGATCGATCTGCGAAAATTTCAGTGTGATCCGCGGCTCTTTGCCGGGCCGCGCGATGGCGCTAGTATTGGAATGGGCCGACGATCACCGCGATGAACTATTGGAGAATTGGAATCTATGCTCCAAGGTTTAGGATCACAGATCCTCTGGCTCACCTTGCCGGCGTCCAACCCCATTTTGGCTCACGGACCTGCCACGCCTACTGTTTGATGGCCAATCTACCATCTGCTGATCGAGACGCCGAAGCAGAATCTTTCCAGCGGCATGCGCCAGCTAAACGGGGTCTACAATTATAGTGAATACAAAAAACGCGCGCTGAGGGACCGAGTTTTCTTCTTTTTACTTTTGACCTTTGCCTTATTATTTGGAGCGGACCATGACACACGAAGAACTATTGCAGCGGGTAACGGTGGACCCGAACGTTTGCACAGGGAAACCGTGCATTCGAGGGACGCGCATATACATCGCGATTATACTGGATGCCTTGGCCGAGGGGCTTACGCCCGAAGACATCATCGATCACTACCCCTCTCTTAAGATCGAAGATATCCGTGCGGCTGTGGCCTACGCGGCAGAGCTGGCACGAGAAAACGTCTGGAAGATCACCGCCTAGTGAACATCAAGCTGGATGAGAAACTTTCGCGTTATCTGAAAGAGCAGCTTTTACCGCTCGGTCATAGCTATACGGTTATCGCTTCGACTCGCAGACCCCGCGTTCTCGCGGCTTTGCACTGACGGTCGTCGGCGGAAACGAATAGGTCGGTCGACCATTCCGAGGCGCAGGCGATATGTAACGCGTCGGCACTACGGAGCGGGAACTGCTCAAGCAAGGCGACCGACTGGGCTATGACTTCGTCAGTCATGCCAATGACCGTCGCGTCGTCGATGTCCGAAAGTACCGCTGTCTTGGCATTGCGGTACTCTGCCGTTGAAATTTTACGTTCGCGGCGACGGCGGCACAGAGCCGAGACGATCTCCGGAACGCAGATCACCGAGACGGCTAACGTTGAAGCAGAAGAGAGGATGGCTTGAACCTGATCGCTTCCTTTCTCTTGGATGTATCGTTTAGCGAGAGCTGAAGAATCGAAGAAAATATTCAACGCGACTTCCGCCTTTCCTGCAGAATCGCCTTGCTGAGCGATGCACCTGGACGCACCAACCTCAACCCGGGCCGCTTCCATGACGGAATCTTCTCCTCGGCGTCTGCCGGAACGATTTTCGCCACGGTTTTGCCATGGCGAATGACACGCACGGTTTCACCCTTTTCAACGAGAGTCAAAATTTCTGACGCGCGCTTGCGGAATTCAGTAAATGATAAACTTTTCATCGATCGCCCTCCTCCATCGGGTCAAACTGTACATTACTGCACTGTGCCGTGCAATCGGGAAAAAATCGCCGCCAGACGAGACGTTATGCACTGCTGCCGGTGCGACCGAAGCAAAGTTCGTGATTTGACAACACAAGCTAGCATAAAAGGCGTCGTTTAAGAGTCTAACACAAGAATAACAGTTCAAGACGTTCAAGACGTTCCACCGCGCGCTCAGTTCAAGACGTTAAAAATTCGAAGATCGGTTGCAGGACATTCCAATGGTTTCATCGGTTCCAGCGGTAATGCCGGTCGGAAGCAATTGGGTCGGGAATTTGACGTTTGTCGAGACCGTCAAAAGTGAGCTCGGCAGCAGAGCGATCTATCGTGCCGTGGAGCACTCGGAAAGAGACTACACGCTGCGGGAACAAGGCGAGGCTTACAGCGCCGCGCATGTCTGCTAAAATGAATGGCCAACCAGACCTCGATAGAACTCGGTAAC
>JAICHC010000724.1 GCA_025922795.1 Candidatus Binatia bacterium
ATGCCCTGTTGCAGGCGGATTTTGTTGGTGACGAACAAGTCATCGCCGACCAGCTGAATTTTTTTGCCCAGAGCCTGAGTCAGGATGCGCCAGCCCTCCCAATCGTCTTCGGCGCAGCCGTCTTCGATCGACAGAATCGGATACTGCCGCACCCAATCTTCGTACAGCCGCACCATTTCCTCGCAGCTGCGGCGGCGCCCGTCCGATTTTTTGAAAACATACTCGCCGTCTTCGTAGAATTCGCTCGACGCCACATCGAGTGCGAGCCCAACCTGAGTTCCCGGCTCGTAACCGGCGCCGCTGATTGCCGCCAATAGCAGCTCGACGGCCTCCGCGTTGCTCGCGACCCGCGGAGCGAAACCGCCTTCATCGCCGACGCTGGTCGAAAGTGAGCGATCGTGCAAGATTTTTTTTAGCGTCTGAAAGATTTCCGCTGCCGCGCGCAAGGCAGCGGCGAAATTGACCATGCCGTAAGGCACGACCATGAACTCTTGGACATCGACGTTGTTATCGGCATGCGCGCCGCCGTTTAAGACGTTGAGCATGGGTACGGGCAGAGTCTTGGCGGCAGCGCCGCCGAGGTAACGAAAGAGCGACATGTTTTGGGCGCGCGCTTGAGCATGAGCGACGGCGAGCGATGCGCCGAGCACCGCGTTGGCACCCAATTTTCTCTTGTTCGGCGTGCCGTCGAGCTCGAGCATAATGTGGTCGATCGCCGTTTGCTCGCGCGCCTCTTTGCCGCGCAGGCGCGGCGCGATTTTATTGTTCACGCGCGCCACCGCGCGGGCCACGCCTTTGCCGAGAAAGCGTTTGCCGCCGTCGCGCAGCTCCACCGCTTCGTGAACTCCGGTGGATGCGCCGGACGGCACCGTCGCGCGTCCCGTGACGCCGTTTTTCAAGGTCACTTCCACTTCCACCGTCGGATACCCCCGTGAATCCAACACTTCGCGTGCATGCACCCGTTGAATTTTCATTTCGTCGTCCCCCAAAAGAAAGAATCATCAAGACAAAACCACAGAATATGCTATATTGCTACGGGTTTTAATCATGCCTCTACGCCTGACCCTGCCGCGCCGCTGGCCAATTTATTTACTTGGCGCGCTTATCGCCCTGCTTTCTGTGGTCACCATCGTCGGTGAACGCGGCGCGCTCCATCTGTGGCGGCTGCGCGGCGAGAAAAGCCGGCTCGACGAGCAGAATTATCGCTTGCAGAAACAGAATGAAGCGCTGCGCCAACGCATCGGTCGCATCCGCACTGACGATCATTATCTGGAAAAGCTCGCGCGCGAAGAATTGAACATGGTCCGGCCCGGCGAGGTGGTTTACCGCTTTCAGAGCACGTCGCGCCGCGACGCTAGCGAGCCGGCTTCTCAATCGCGCCCCGGAGCGGCACGAAAAGAACCGCGCTAAAATCTTCTATGACCTGCTTGCCGGCAGTTTTTCTCACGCGGATTAACTTTTGCGTGCGCCGTTCTTCCCCGAGCGGCATCACCAGCCGTCCGCCTTCGCGCAGTTGACGCCAAAGCGGTTCAGGAATTTTCGGCGATGCCGCAGTCAAGAGAATGGCATCAAAAGGCCCCCGTTCCGCCCAGCCGTAAAATCCGTCGCCGATCCGAATCTCGACATTTTTGTAGCCAAGCCCGGCGAGCACTTCTTTGGCGCGCTCGCCGAGCGCGGCCACAATCTCGATCGAATACACGGCCCCGACCAGCTCCGCCAAAATCGCAGTTTGATAGCCGGACCCCGTGCCAATCTCAAGGACTGTATCGGATCGCTTGACTTGCAAGAGCTCAGTCATGAGGGCGACCATGTAGGGCTGCGAGATGGTCTGTCCGGCACCAATCGCCAGCGGACGGTCGTCGTACGCCGACTCACGTAGCTTTTCCGGCACGAACAAATGGCGCGGCACCTCTTCCATGGCCGCCAAAACTCCCGCGTCTTTGATACCGCGGGCGCGGAGATCGCGCTCGATCATTACCCGGCGCGCCGCGGCATATGACTCGGACGGATCTTTTCGCGGAAATTCGGCTAGCGCTGCAGGCGAGGGTCCTACGAAGACCGAGAGCAGGAAAATGATCCGGCAAATCCGCCAGAGTCGGCTGGCTGGCGACAGCGATGGTGGCACGGCCCGCTCCAAGGTCGGGACAACCGGAACGCCGGGATCATACCCGCGCTCATGGCCAGCGAGTTGAAGCATGCGCTGATTTTCTTCACCGGCTAGAATTTGTCTTTGAACACGAAATGGTAATACTCGTCCATGCCCATGAGAGCATCGAGCTCGGATTCGTCCTTGAGCCGCACCTCGATCAGCCAACCTTCGCTATAAGGATCCTCGTTGATGATCGATGGGTGGTTCTCAACATGGGGATTGACGGCCAGGACTCGCCCCGAGATCGGCGAAACGATCTCGTGAACGGTGGAGACGGATTCGATTTCAGCGAAGACCTCTCCCTCTTCGATATGATCGCCCACGTCGGGTAACTCGACGGAAATCACCGTGCCGAGCGCCGCTTGAACGAAATTGGTCAGTCCGAGGTGCACGTAGCGATCTTCGACCCCCACCCAAACATGTTGTTGGCTGATCTTTACTTCTTTCTCGGCCATAGCTTTTGGATCACTATAAAATCTGACATCCGGGTGTCAAGAGCGTTTTGTCGCGCTGCCAGCGCACGCAACTTGACAACTCGGGTTCATTC
>JAICHC010000725.1 GCA_025922795.1 Candidatus Binatia bacterium
GTTTGATTAATTGCTCGAAGTAGAGGGCTGGATAGATGGCTCCAATGGTCAGTCCATCAGGCTTAGCGACGTTGTAGACCTGATTGGCGGCAATCAGCGACGCCGCGCCAGGTACGTTCTGAATGATCACGTTCGGGTTGCCGGGGATATGTTTGGTGAAGTAATCACTCAGCATTCTTGGATAGAGGTCGTAAACGTCTCCCGCTTTGGTGCCAACGATGATGGTGATGGTCTTGCCTTTATAGAAGGGTTCCTGGGCTTGAACAGCCGTGCACCAGAGCAGAATCCATGCAAACACGGTAATGGCTATCTTCATACGCTTTTCACCTCCAATTATTTTTCTTGCGGTCAACTATAATAAATTAACAAACGGGCTACTTTCCCAGGATCTTTTTTACGCGGGCCATGACCTCAGGCGGCTGCTCCAAGACCTGGTTTGCCAGCTTCTGGAGTTCTTCGCCGCTTGCAGGATCCACGTCCATCTTTCCTTTCTTGGCATCAACCAGCAGCTCCGGATCTTTCATCACCTGATTGAAGGCCTGGCGCAGAATCTTTACCGCTTCGGCTGGAGTTCCAGGTCCGGCAATGATCGGGCGTCCGAATTTCTCGGCAGCCAGTATGACGTCGGCAACCCGTCGACCGGCTTCGGGAACTTTCTCTTTATCGAAAATCTCGTCGAGCGTCGGAACATTCGGCATCTTCTCGTGGCGCTTTTCGCCGGTAAAGAGCAAAACTCGGACAAAGTTCTTTTTCTGCCACGAAAGAAACGGTTCACGGCCATGGAACGGTGACGCCGTCATGCCGCGGCAGACGACTTCGCCTCTCTCTACGGCGAGATCGATTTCCGACCCTCCGGGATACCCCAGCACCGTTTCAATCTTGATTCCTGCTATGGTCTCTTCGAGCAAGCGCGCCAAGATGAAATCGGTGCTCACCGTTCCGGTCGCACCGCATTTGGGCGGCTCTTTGGCATTTTTCAAATCCGCAACAGTTTTATACGGGCTGTCGCTTCGCACATAAAGAAGCACCGGCTCTTTGACCGGCGACCCAATCCAATTAATTTTTCGGATGTCGAACTTCGCTTCGGTGCGGCCAACCAGTTGGTCCAGGTAGATCGCGCTGCTGGGGAAGCCCAGGGTCAGGCCATCCGGTTTCGCGACGTCATAGACGTAATTGGTGGCCACCACCGAGCCGGCACCCGGCATATTTTGGACGATCATTTCCGGTTTGCCGGGAATGTACTTGGGCAGGTGACGAGCCAACAATCTTGCCCAGCGGTCGTAGAACCCGCCGGCCGTAAAGCCGACGACCGCCCTGATCTGTTTCCCCTGATAGTAAGGGGTGGCTTGGGCATGAAGATTCGCCGCGGCCATGACCATTAAAAGGCTTGCCAGTAGGACTTTTCTCCTCTGTCTTGTTCCTCCTTTTTCTGTATGAACGCGCTGGCGCGCGCTTGGCGGATAACATTCGATTGGCCGATCCTTCCTTACTGTTTGACGATGAGCGCGGGCCGGTTCATCAATCATGCGCGCTCTTTTTTCAAGAACTCCTATCGGCGGGTTATCTCAATCTCCTCAGTTGTGCTGGCATGTATCCGGTTTACGAAGATCGGGCGCTAAGAGCGCACGGTTTTCTGGAGGATAGCGGCGAGCCGAGGCGAGCGACGCGTTCAACTCAGTCCAAGCCAGGTGATGATCAATCCTTCCGGGAACGGCAGGGTCAGTAACTTAACAAACAAGCCATAAAAGAACAGCCAGGCGATAACGGTCAACGTGATCGACAGAACCCACGGCTCGCCGCCCTGGAATTTCAGATAGGCGAACATCATTAGGGGGATTCCGATCGGAAAACCGAGAAGCCAAATCAATCCAAAGAATCCAAGCAGCCATGAAAACATCACGATGGCTCGCTTTTTCGCCGTTGCCGGATCGATCTCTTTGGTGAACTGAAAATCCACCGGCGTTGCGTCGGCCGATTGTTTCGCTTTGAAACCCCTTAAGTCCAGGACGACTTGGATGAGGGCGAGAATCACCATCGGGACGCCGATCGCCCAGGGATAAAGCCGCGCCTGAAGGCGCCACTCCTGCGCTAGATAGACGAACACACAGAAAAAAACCAGAGCGCAAAAGCTAAATAACGCTGCGGGTGTGATCTTCAACGAAAACTCCTTTCGAACGCCCGGCTGCCGGCGGTGCCGCCATGGTCCTCGCCATCCCTAGAGCGGCGCAATGTAGCAAAGTTTTCCCCGCGAGTCTATGCGAATCGGCCGCTGTGCGTGCCAGCCGTTGTTCGGTTCGTTTTTCGCTTAGCATAGAGATCAGGGGTGGGTCAACGTCGCCGCGCTCTTTCGCGGAGAGCGCGAGGTGTGATAAGGGGACGTTGTCTTGCCGTGAAGTCTGTGAGCGCTCGATCGTCGATTAGGAACATGTAAGGAATTGGCCGGCCATGGAATTTCATCTTTCCAGCGATGAGGAAAACCTGCGCAAGATTGTCGCCGAGTTCGTGCGCGATGAGCTGGTTCCGCTAGAGCCAGAATTCACCAACGCGCCCGACATATTCGAAGGCAGCCGATGGAAGAGCCGGGTTAAATCGAGCGATGACCCGGAGATCAAACGTTACTTGGGCATCATGGGAGGTCTTGAGAAAAAGGCCGAGGTCAAAGGATTGTGGCGCCTTGACGTGCCGAAACA
>JAICHC010000726.1 GCA_025922795.1 Candidatus Binatia bacterium
AACATCTCACTCAATATCGCCGACGGTGAACCCAATTCCTGCTGACCGTAGTGAAATTGCTCCGGTAGCGCCCCGGTAGTCGCGAATTGGCGCAATGCGATCTCGCCCTCGGCGATGCCGGAAGTGCTGGTGCCGATCACAATTCCGATGCGGTTCGCGCCAAAGCGCTCGATGGCCCCGTCCACCGCCGCTCTTATCTGTCGTAAGGCAGCCAACAGGAGCCGGTTGTTGCGGCTTCGATAGCGCAGTGGAAACTCATCGTCGGATGGCAAGGGCGACGCGCCATCGATCCGACCGAGAGGCAACGAGCGGCCCGGCGAATAGTTGTCGATCATCGATAGACCGCTTTGCCCTAGTTCTAACAGCCTGCGCCTGATGTCGTTGAGGGCGTCGCCCAACGGACAGATCATCCCGAGCTGGTTCAGATAAATCATCTCTACTGACCGGTGAGAACCGATTGAATGGTCAATCGATAGCGATAACGCAAGTTGTTTACAACTATTTCGCCGCTCCAGCGCGGCTCGCCGCTATAGTGGATCTCGATCACCGGCAGCTCGCCGGCCGACAGAATGCGGCGTGCGCCATTGTCTTCGATACGCCAGCCCAAGGGCAACGCCTGACGCAGTGCCTCCAGCGGCCACAGCGTGAGTTGCAGGTCTTCCAACACATCTTCAGCGCGCAGCTCAGCCGGCAATGCCGGGTGGCGCCAAGACTCGAGCGATCGGCCATCATAATGCAAGGAAAGCACTCTTTGGTTCAATGCCAAGGCAACCAGATCGATCCGCTCCGGATCGATCTCCAACGCGGCGTCAAGCTCATGTATGCGGCCATCTCTTTCCACCATGAGGTGCTGCTGCAAACTGATCGATGCGCCGAGCGTCGCCGGCGCCAACTTTAACCGCAGCCGCGGCGGCTGGGAATCCGTCGCGCAGCCCGCAAGCGTCAAGACATAAAACCCGAGTGCCGCAAAGGTCCTGCCTACCGCTCGTAGCACAGGTCCTCCAGCGCCGCCAAGCGCCGTGCAGTATCGCGCACGTAAGGATTGGTTTGGTCCCACGCATAACCCGCAAGGATCGCCGAGACCATGCGCCGAACCTCCCGTGGCGGGTCGGAGCGAAAAACAATCCGCTGGAAGCCGCCGCGATACCACGACTCGACAAATGCGCGGAAGATATCGACGCCGCGTTTGAGCGGCGTTGCGAATTCGTTCTGCCAATCGACTGTTTCGCCGGCGAACTGCCGACGCAATACATTGGCCGCGAGACTCGCCGACTTAAAGGCAATCGTTACGCCCGAGGAAAAAATCGGATCGAGAAACTCGCCGGCATTGCCGAGCAGGGCAAAGCCGGGACCGCACAGTGATTTTACGTTGGCGGAGTAGCCGACAATTTGCCGCCCGGGGGTATCCCACGTGGCGTTCCTGAGCAAGCGGCTCAGGGATGGATCTTCACCGACCAACGTCGCCAGCCGTTCGGTTTCGTCACCCGCATAGCGCGCTAGGAAACTCGCTTCCGCCACCACGCCGATCGAAGAGCGCCCGGTGGCGAAGGGAATCAGCCAATACCAAACCTCGTGGTTCACCGGGTGGACCGTAATTCGGATCTTGTTGCGATCGAACTCAGACGAAATGATGCCGTCCTCCACGTGGGTGAAGATCGACGCGCGCACCGGGAACTTGGACGGAGTTTCCAATTGCAGCAAGCGCGGCAGCACGCGGCCGAAGCCGCTGGCATCGAGGATAAATCCGGCCTCGACAAGGTATTCACACCCCATTGGGTCTTTCACCGTTGCGCGCGGTCGAGGACCGCTCACGTCCACCGCGACAACTTCGTGGCCATGATGAACCTCGGCGCCCTGCCGTCCGGCTTCGAGCGCCAAGAGTTGATCGAAGCGGGCGCGCTCAACTTCATAAGTGGTGCCCCAGCCCGCGGAATGCTTATCGCTGAAATCGAACTCGGTGTACTGTTCGCCGCGCGCGAAAGAGGCGCCGTTCTTGAGCTGAAAACCCGCTTCGTGCACCGTGCACAGCATGCCGGCTTGTTCGAGGTATTCCATACTTTGCGGCAGCAAACTCTCGCCGATGCTGAAGCGTGGAAACTGTTCGCGTTCGAGCACCAACACCTGGCGTCCTTGCTGACAGAGCAGCGCGGCCGCCACGGAACCGGCAGGACCCGCGCCGATCACCAACACTTCGACAGCGGGTCGACCGTTGGACTTCATGGCGCGCCTCGGCCGGATTCGTCGACCTTCGGCAAATTTTCATAGCCGAAGCACGGCACGATCAAACAGACCGTAATCGTGCCGATCAATATCGTGAGACCGAATGCTTGCAGCGCCGGCGTCTTGCTCAAACTGAGCAAACCGAAAGAAAGCAGCGTGCTCAAAGCCGACAGAGCGACCGCGAGCCAACCCACGGGGTCGGCTCGACCGGGATGATCTTGAAAAAAAATCCCGTAATCGACGCCCACGCCGAGCAGCAGCATCAACGCGAGCACGTGGAACAGCTGCAGGCTCTGGCCGGCAACACCAAACAATGCAAGCGTGGCCACGCTCGCCAAGGCGATGGGCGCCAACACCCGCCAAGCGGCGCGGCCATAGCGCGAGTAGAGCAAGCCATAGACGGCGAAATAGGAGAGCACGATCACCCAGCCCATATACTTCCGATAGCGACCGAGGACGGAGGAAAT
>JAICHC010000727.1 GCA_025922795.1 Candidatus Binatia bacterium
CGGCGGCGCTAAGCCCTTTCCACTCGCGCGCCATCTCGAAGGAGTCCATCATGTCGTTGTCCCAGGGCTGATCGCCGGGCCAGAGCGGCGTCGGCCGCTTGATCCATGGCTCTTCGAGATATTTCCGAATATCCGACTGCCGTTCGAGAACGTGACCGTCCGTATCGATGACCGGAAAAGCAGCCATGAGAAACTCCTCCTTCGCCGCTTACTTGAACTAACGACTTTGTAGTCCCGAAGGAAGACAGCTGTCAATCGGACCAGAATTGGAGTGTTGGAGTGATGGAGTACTGGAGTGATGGGGTTTCGGAAAAATGCCAAAATTGAGGTTATAAATTCAACACCCGCATTTCGTTTCACCCCATTACTCCAATACTCCAACACTCCATTACTCCATCTCTTTCTTCACATACGCCGCCAGCGCTTTGTGCCAATCACGCATCGGCGGCAGACCGCTCCGCTCCGACATCAAGCAGCGCAGCGGTGTGTAGCGCGGCCGCGCGGCGATGCGGCTCATGTCGCGCTCGTGGGTGATTTCGATGAGTGGATCGATATCGGCGCGCGAAAGACCGAGTAGCCTTCCGGCTTCAAGGGCAAATTGGTAATAGGTGCACACGCCGGCGTTGACGACGTGGAAAGTGGCGTAGTGGCGCGTTCGGAGAATTTCCAAGCAGCGATCGATCAAGTCTTCGACGTAGGTCGTGCTCGACCAGATGTCG
This sequence comes from Candidatus Binatia bacterium, assembly GCA_025922795.1. The sequence continues at coordinate 720 of JAICHC010000727.1, forward strand.
TCGATCGCGCGGATTTGCTTACCTGCTCGCAAGTGCTCGTGCACGTTGCACAAAAAGCTGTTCTTACCGCTGCCATAAACCCAAGAAGTTCGAACGATGTAACTGCGCTCACATGCTTCGCGAACGGCTTGCTCGCCCGCCACTTTGGTTTGGCCGTACACGTTGACGGGCCGGGGCTGATCGTCGCTCGTGTACGGAGCACGACCGATCGGCTCGCCGCCAAACGCATACTGCGTGCTGAATTGCACGACCTCGGCGCCGGCCTCGGTCGCCGCCTCGGCGAGATAGCCGGGCCCGGCGGCGTTGATCGACTGTGCCCTAGCCGGATTCTTCTCCGATTCGTCGACCTGGAGCACCGCGCAATTGAAGATCAGCGCCGGCCTGGCATCCGCTACCACTCGATGCACCGCCGCACGATCGGTGATGTCGAGATCGGCTTGCTTCAACGCCGCCACATCGTGCTCGCGGGTCAACCTGCGTGCGAGATGGCTGCCCACCAGCCCGGCCGCGCCGGTAATTAAGATTTTCACAAGGCGCGAGTCTAAAACGGCTTTGAAAGCTCCTCAAGAGCGATGCAATCGGCGTGGTAAAAAAAAAGGGGGCAGATGCCCCCTTTGGAAGAATTTTCGGTTAGTATTCGGGCCGTCGTCTCAGATCTTCGAGTTCACGGCGCTGGCGCTCGAGCTCCTGCTGGTTCTGATAGATTTGCTGGTCCTGGTCATAGGCGGCATTTTCCCGTCCCTGCAGCTGATCGCCGATCAGTGCGCCCGCGCCCAGACCCAGTGCCGCGCCGATCGCTGCGCCCGCGCCCGGATGGCGTACCGCCGAGCCGATAAGACCGCCGGCCGCGGCGCCGCCAAGCGCGCCGATCCCGGCGCCCTTCTCACGAGTGGTCAGCGACCCGCCCGCGCAACCGGCCAACAAAGCGGCGACTAAAGCCATACTTACGACGAATCTGGAATGATTCTCCAAAGCGCGTGATTGAGCGTTCATAGTATTCGCCTCCCCTGCAATGTTAGACGGGCCGACCGGGGTTTTGTTTACTCAAAGCCAATCGTTAAAGATCGTGAGATTTACCGAAAGTTACCTGAAAAAGGGATTAACGAAGCCGTTGAATCGTCGCGATCCGCTCATCGATCGCAGGGTGGTCGACAGAAATCCGCCCCGCCCGAGCCGGAAACCCGCCGAATCCAGGTTAGCGCATCGACGAGGTCGTCTTTCGAATATCGGGTGCGGCGCAAGATCTCAACCGCGTGACGGTCGGCTGCAGGTTCTTCGTTACGGCAGGCCGCGCGCCACCAGTTCGCCGGCAATCGGGGCGAGGGACCCATGCCCGGAAACAATGGCTGCAGGCCCGCGGCCAAAATATTGAGTCCGGCACCGCTGGAAGCGAGATTTACGATGCCGGCCCCGGTGATTGAGCCGCCGATTGGGTCGGCCGCTTGTAATCTGCCAATTCCAGGTGAACGCTGCCGAAAGCGATTTTGCTGCTAAGCTTAATCGGTAAGCGCCGTTCATCCGCGGAAATCCAAATCGTTGCCTCGCTAAACCGGCTGGCGTAGCCTTTCTTGGTGAGATTTTGAACGCGGGGAATGATTCGGTAAGCTTCGACGGTTTCGCCTGATTCCAGTGCGACGGGCTCCTTCTTTTCGACAAACAGTTCGAGCAAGTATTGATATCGCCCGCCAAAGACTTTGAAATAGAGCTTATCGCCGACCTTGAAATCGGTACTGCGGGCGAGATAGACGGCGGTGATCGGATCGAGCGTGTTACCGGAACTGAAATGATAAACCCTCGGCTGCTTGCCCGCTTGCTGCCGGTTGACCGACCAACGCTTGTTCGAGCGATCAAAACGGGCCTCGGTATCGATGATTCGTGAATTTTCCCGCTGGTTAAAAATGAAGCGCGACGGCAACAGCGCCTTGGCATCGAAGGTCGACCTGATCGTATCGCGCATCTTCCAAATTA
>JAICHC010000728.1 GCA_025922795.1 Candidatus Binatia bacterium
AAATCTGGATTCCCGCTTTCGCGGGAATGACGAGTCAGCGGGAAAAACGTGGCGAGGGGAATTCCCCTATTTTCATCTTCTGTAGGCGAGCGTAAGCTCATGAATCACTTCATGGTAGTTTCCTATCGATGGATTCTTTTGGCGGAGAAAATATCCGCGCGGGTGGAGTCGTGTCAACCCGATTGCGGCGATCAAGAGCAAAGTTCTTGCGGCGAGCGTGGTCCGAAACGACGATTGATTGGAAGCGCTGAACTGACCGAGCGCAAATGAAAGGGAAGAGGCATGGATTTTTCTCAAAATTCATTTCAGGTTACGTTGTTGGGCACCGGCGCACCGCCGCCGCGCATGGACCGGCTCGGGCCGAGTACGCTGGTCGAAGCCGGCGGCAAAAAATTCATTTTCGACGCTGGCCGGGGTGCGATGCAGCGTTTGCATCAGTTGGGAATTCCGTTCGGCGACATCGATGCGATGTTTCTGACCCATCATCATTCCGATCACGTCGTGGGCTTTCCCGATCTCTGGCTTACCGGCTGGATTGGACGGCCGTGGGGCAGGCGGAGTGCGCCGCTGGAAGTTTGGGGGCCGCAGGGAACTCAGCAAATGATGGAGCACTTGCCGCAGGCATTCGCCGTGGATATCCGCGTGCGGCGCCGCAATTATCCTCCGGAAGGTGTCAAGCTGGTGGCGCACGAAATCAGGGAAGGTGTGGTTCTCGAGGCGGGCGGCGTCAAAATCAGCGCCTTCGAGGTCGATCACGGCGGCGAAGAGCTTCCAGCCTTTGGCTATCGCATCGATTATGGCGGCCGCTCGTCGTGCTGTCCGGCGACACGACCTTCAACGACAATCTGATTCGGCATGCGGAGGGGGCCGACGTGCTCGTGCACGAAGTTACCGCTGCCGGCGGCAGTACTCCGGAGAATGCCCAGCAGCTCAAAAGAATCGCCGCCAATCACACCACGCCCGAACAGGCCGCGGAAGTTTTCGCGCGAGTGAAGCCCAGGCTCGCGGTGTATAACCATCTGCTTTTGTTTGGCAGTGCGGCGCCCGAAGATCTGGTTCCGGCGACCAGAAAGAAATATGCGGGCCCGTTGATCGTCGGGGAAGATCTCCTGCAGATCGAAGTCGGCGAGCAAGTTCGAGCAAAGCCGTTCGGCGATGCCAGGCGCGCCTAGGTCGGTTAGCAGAATTGTCTCCCGTCGTCAGAGTGAAGTTGCCAAAGCCCAGAGGGGGCACTTGTGCGATCGATTCGATTGACGACTCGGCGGCTTAACGATAGCGTGAGCGCCGCACAAGCGATGAGCCGGCAAAAGAATGCTCACCGCAGAAGGCGCAGAGTACACTACACACCGTTCGGAGTATTTTTGATTAATAGCGGAAGAGGAAAACAATGACGCAATTCGATCCATTACGTGTGGGCCTGATTGGAGCAGGCGGCCGCTGGGGCCCCAGTGCGCATGTGCCGGCGCTGAAGGGCGTGGCCGAGACCGAGCTCTATGCGGTCTGTACCGCCCATGCGGAAACCGCGCAGGCAGCGGCCGATAAGTTCGGCGTGACGCGCGCGTACGGCAGCGACAAAGCATTGCACGCTGATCCGAACGTCGAAGCCGTGGTAATCGCGGTGCGGGTGCCGGCGCACTATGAGCTTACGAAAAACGCCATTGAAGCGGGTAAGCACGTTTTTTGCGAATGGCCCCTCGGCGCAAATACCAAAGAGGCCGAAGAGCTCGCGGCGCTGGCGCGCAAGAAAAACGTGCGCACGATGGCCGGATTACAGCGACGCGCGTCGCCCGCTTATCTGTACATGCGCGAGTTGATCCAGCAAGGTTATGTCGGCCAAGTGCTGGCGGTGAACATGATGCTGATGGGCAGCGGAGTGTTGACCCGCCCATCGGATCGCACCTGGCAGCGCGATGCGACTCTGGGCGCGAATACGCTGACGATTACGTTCGGACACGTATTTGACGCCATGTGCATGGTGGTCGGCGAGCTGACCGAAGTGTCCGCGATCGTCAGCACGCAGGTGCCGCAGTGGTTCGAAACCGACACGAAAAAATACGTGGACGTCACTTCACCCGACAATATCGTGGTTCACGGCCGGCTTGCTAACGGCGCCATCGTCAATGCTTATTGCGGCGTGCATCCGTACCATGGCAGCGGTCACCGATTGGAGATTTACGGCAAGGACGGCACGCTGTCGATGAGCGGCGGCGGCCAGGGCGGCGAGGAGCATCGGCGTAAGATCCTGGGGGGAAACAAAGACGACAAGGCGCCGAAAGAGTTGCCGGTGCCGGAGCGATTCAAGCGGGTGCCGGAGGCCGTGCGCAACGGCCCCGCCTACGAAGTAGGGCAGATGTGGGTCGAATTTGCCGAGGCGATACGGACCGGCTCGAATATCGAGGCCGACTTCGATCACGCGGTGAGCCGCCACCGAACATTGGATGCGATCATTCGCGCTTCCGAGACGGGGCAACGGCAGAAATTCGCCTAAAGGCGGTTCAAACCTGCGGCGGCCAAAGCTCAAGGTTCAAAAGTTCAAACGTCAGATTCGCTGCGTTTACATAAGACCAAAGCCAGTTCCAGACGTTCCAAAAAGCTCCAATCGTTCCAGTGTGCTGGTTCAAATCGTTCAAGCCGTTCAATCGCTTCGCTCCGTTCAAAACGTTTAACGTTGGGGGCGGCGTTTTTC
>JAICHC010000729.1 GCA_025922795.1 Candidatus Binatia bacterium
ATACCCGCGAAAGCGGGTATCCAGGCTAATTGGGGCGGAGATAAATCTGGATTCCCGCGTGCGCGGGAATGACGAGTCAGAAAACGTGGCGAGGGGAATTCCCCTATTTTCATCTTCTGTAGGCGAGCGTAAGCTCATGAATCACTTCGTGGTCAATGCTCTGTTTCAGATTTAGTTGTGGTTCTGATAGGAGCAGATCAAATGCTCTTGCGCACTTCCTTCGCCACGTCCACCAGTAATTTCGCCTTGGCATTGGCCAGTTCCCGGCTGATGGTCATCAAGCCGCAATCCGGCGCCAGCCAGAGATTTGCCGGCTCGATGCACTTCAACGCAGCGCGGACGCGTTCGACGACGGTCGGCACAGGCGGCAGCGGAGTATCGCCCGGATCGACACAGCCGAACATGATGATCTTACCTTTGCATGCCGCCAACACCGCGGGATCGTAGTTGCTGCGGGTAAACTCGACGCCAAAGCCGCCGATCCTGGTTTTCATCAGTTCCGCGAGCAGTTCCGGATATTCATATTCGTGCTGCCGCCCGCCGGTCCCAGTGCCCGGATAGCCATAACAGAGATGGACCACCGTCGGCACGTGAATTCCCTCGAGACAACGGTCCAGGGCGCGCGCGCCGTAGGCGAAAACCTTTTCGTGATAGCGGGTCATGGCCGGCTCGTCGATCTGCAGCACGTCGCAGCCGGCCGATTGCAGATCAAGCAATTCGGCGTTCAGTGCGGCAGCGATATCCATCGCCATGGCCCCTTCGTCGTGGTAGGTCTCATCGAGAGTGCTGTCGATCACGGTCATCGGTCCGGGCACCGCCATCTTGATCGGTTTGCTTGTTTGCGTCTTGGCGAATCGAAGATCGTCGACGATGACGGCGTGGTGCCGCGATATCTTGCCGAACACTCGCGGCACCAGGCGATTTTGCTCGCGACGCCGATAAATCTTCTTTACGGCCTGCCTCTCGAGGTCGATACCATTCAACCCCGTGAGCATATGCGTGATAAAGCCTGGCCGTCGTTGCTCGCCATCGGTCAAGAGATCGAGGCCGATTTTCTCCTGGTTCTGGATATTCAATGCCGTAGCGTCGTCCTGCGCTTCCTTTAGAGTGGCCCCTTCGAGTTGAAATTTGACTTGAGTGCGCTCTGAAGCGGCGAGCCATGTGGGACGCGGAAAGCTGCCGACGGTGGTGGCGGCGACGGGAGGAAGTTGCATGTCGAAATCTCCTTCGGGATTTGTTTTGTCCATATATGCCGAGACGGCCAAAGACAAGGCAAAGTTGCTTAGTTCTTTCTACCTAACAAACGGTAAAAAAGCATCGTCGTGATCAACAGCGAAATACCGGCGGTCAAGGCGAGGCCGACGGGGGCGCCAAATAACGTGGCGCTCGCGCCCATCACGACCGAGCCCACGGCGCGCATTCCCTGATCCAGATTGAACACACTCATGACCCGGCCCATAAGCTGGCGCGGCGCCTCGATCTGAATGATCACTCGGCTGATGGTGCGAAAACTGACTTGGCCGGCGCCTACTAGGGCCAAAAGCAAAACGGAAAGCGAGAAAATCGGCGACGCACAAAATAATATAAGGAATATAGGCGTGACCGTCGTCATGAACCAAAGGACCATGGCACGGTCCCAGCGCTCGCCGACCGAGGCGAGAAACGTGAGCGAGGCGATTCCCCCGATACCCGGCGCGGCCATCAAAATCCCCAGTCCTTCGGGACCGACGTTGAGAATTTCCTTCGCAAAGACCGGGAGGAAATTCTGGTAAGTCACGATAAAAACCGCGAAGGTGTAAGCGGCAAGGATGCTGCTGAGGATGACCGGTGCATGCCACACATAGCGAAACCCGTCCTGGAACTCACGCAAGAAGTCCTGTTTTGAAGGTTCGGAGAATTGTTCCTTGGTGCGCATCAGCATCATTCCCGCTCCGGAAAGAATCAGGCTGGCAGCGAAAACGGCGTAGCAACCGGCCACACCGATCCAAATCACCAGGACGCCGCCGATTGACGGCCCGACGATGCGGGCCAGATTGAAACCGACGGTGTACAGAGATACGGCGTTCAGTAAATCTTCGCGCGGCACGAGCTCCGCGAGAATCGATTGGGCTGCCGAGGGATTGATGGCGCGAATCGCTCCGGAGAGAATTTCCAGCGCGACGAGGTGCCAGAAGGTCAAAATGCCGAGAGCGTAGAGCAAGAGGAAAATGAGCTGCGGCAAGGCAGAGCCGAATTGCACCAGGATCAACAACAGCTTGCGTGGGTAGCGGTCGACGAATACGCCGCTAAGCGCGCCGAATACCAGGCGCGGAGCCGCGCTGGAAAGCCCCAAGATCCCCAAAGCCATGGCCGATCCGGTGATCTCATAAGCGATCCAGAATAGCGCGACTTCCTGCACGAAATGGCCGATCGAGCCGAGCAGATCACAGAACCAGAAAAGCGCGTAGTCGCGGTAGCGCAGCGAGTGAAGAATTCGAATGGTGGGTGACTCCTTAGGGTCGGCTGTTGTTCACCACGAAGGGTTCATGAGCTTACGCTCGCCTCTAGAAGATGAAAATAGGGGAATTCCCCTCGCCACGTTTTTCCCGCTGACTCGTCATTCCCGCGCACGCGGGAATCCAGATTTATCTCCGCCCCAATTAGCCTGGATACCCGCTTTCGCGGGTATGACGGAACGCTGCGGTTA
>JAICHC010000730.1 GCA_025922795.1 Candidatus Binatia bacterium
GTAAAGAACGTAAAAGCAGCGTTCGCCGCGGGCGGTACCATCGAGGATGTGGCGCCGATCATCACGGACGCGATGGTGGATGCCGGTTTCATCGCCGGCAGACCGCGCGATTGCATCGAAAAACTCGAAGAGATGTGTTCGTATGCGCAGGACTACGGCTTCGATCAAATTTGCCTGGCAAAGCTCGGGCCCGATTACCAACAAGCGATCACCCTATTGGCGGAGGAGATGCTGCCGTCGATTGTGCGGCGGCGAGACGTTCGTTAGAGGGATTCCATGGCGAGAATGAATGCACGAATGATGCGCGGCAAGATGGCGCTCGAGGTGGCGGCCGAGATCTACACCAGGCACATGTTCTCGCTAGGTAACGTCGTCACGGTGTCCATCAAGCCGAGCTCGAAGGAAGAGCAATTCCCCCCGATCACTCTGGGGATCAACGGCGATGTCATGGGAGGGTTGCGAGCGCCCATCGAAATTGGGGCGAAACGCGTGGACATCGGTTATGTCAACCCCTCCGCGATCGTCACCATGGCCTACCGCGGCAAAGGGTTCTACAAGCAAAAATTGCCGCTGCGGGCTTTGGCATCGTTTCCTTCGTGGGACAGGATTGCTTTCGCCGTTTCCAAGGAATTGAAGCTAAAGTCGCTGTTCGACGTCGCCGAAAGAAAACTTCCCCTGAACGTTTCCACGCGATCGTCTGGAGTCGGCAACACGACTCGTTACGCCATCGATAAAATTCTTTCACTGTATGGCCTCTCCTTCGCAAGCATCAGGCGCCGGGGAGGAAAAATCGAAGAGTGCCCCCGGCCGACATCCGATCAGCGGATAGAGAGCATCAAAACGGGCAAGGTCAATGCGGTCTTCGACGAGGGTCTACACAGCTGGCTGCCAACCGCTCTCGATCACGGGTTCGAGGTACTGCCTCTCGAACCGAAGGTTTTACGACAGCTCGAACGATTGGGCTTCCAAAGAGCCGTGCTCCCGGAAGACAGGTTCCCGAAGCTGGGCAGAGATATTCAGACTATCGACTTCAGCGGCTGGCCCTTGATTACCCACCGTTGGCTGCCGAACGAGCTGGCTTACGCCATCTGCGAAGCCATCGATGCGCGACAGAACGTCATTCCCGTAGACGACGACCAGCCCCTGAATATGACAAAACTCTGCCGTTCATTGGATGCGTCCCCTTTGGGAATTCCGCTCCACCCTGGAGCAAAAAGGTATTACCGGGAGAAAGGCTATCTTTAACCGTCGAGCCGGCCACTGGAGGACGAAAACCATGTTGGAGCTCTATCACAATGATATGTCGACATGTGCCCAAAAAGTCCGCCTTACCTTCGCGGAAAAAGCGCTTTCGTGGGAGAGCCGCCATCTCGATCTCAGGGCAGGCGATCAGCAGAACCCTGAGTATTTGAAGCTCAATCCCAGAGGGGTCGTGCCCACCATCGTCGACAACGGGAAAGTCGTGCGGGAATCCACGGTGATTATGGAATACCTCGACGATGAGTACCCGAAGCCGTCTCTCCGTCCATCGAATTCCCATGCACGAGCGCAGATGCGTTTATGGACCAAACGGCTCGACGAGGGCCATCATGATATCGCAACCGCCACGCTCAGCATGGGGATCGCCTTTCGTTTCCAGTATCTCGAGAAGGGACGGGACGCGTCCGACGCTCTGATAAACCGAATACCGGATCCGCTCAGACGCGAGCGGCGGCGCGACGTGATTCAAAACGGCGTGGAGGCCCGAGAATTCAAAACCGCAGTGCGCATGTGGGAAGCGCTGCTGACGGACATGGAAAAATCACTCGGCGCCACCCGGTGGCTGGCGGACGACAACTAGTCCCTCGCCGACGCGGCTTATACGCCTTACCTCACCCGGCTCGATCATCTGAACCTCCTAGACTGGATCGCAACACGGCCGCGACTCTCGGACTGGTACGAACGAATACGCGCCCGGCCGAGCTATGAAAGCGCAATCAAACAGTGGGAAAACCGCGCCTATATCGATCTTATGCGCACAAGGGGCGGTGAAGTCTGGCCGAGAATCAAACGGATGATCGACGAGCTATGAAAGTCAGCGCACCGCAGACCGGTAAAACATCTGTGAGAGATGAACGTGATTAAACGATAAAGCATACCAGTCCCGCTAGTGTTCGACCCGCTTGAGGTAGTAGAGCCGGTCGCAATCGTCGCGAAAACCGCGTAATCGCCGTTGCGTTCCACGGGCTAAGAACCCTCTAGGAATTTTTCGGCGTGATACGCCAGTCGCTCGATTAGCCTTGATACGCCTTGCGCAACTCCGCGAGATCGAACTTTTTCATTTTAAGGAACGCCTGGGTCACATGCGCGATTTGATCGGGGCTGCCGTCGCGCATCATTTTATCCATCTCGGTCGGAACGATCTGCCAGGAAACGCCGAATTTATCCTTGAGCCAGCCGCACTGCTCGGCTTCAGGAACGGCGGATAGTTTCTGCCAATAATAATCAATTTCATTCTGTGTGTCACAGTTCACCATTAATGAGACCGCCTCGTTGAATTTGAAATTATGTCCGTGCGCGCTATCCATCGCGGCGAACCATTGACCTTCGAGCATGAAATCAGTGAACATGACGGCCCCTTCTTTGTCGGGCGCCTGTCCTGCGCCGTAGCGGACAATGGCGCCGCGCTTGGAGTGCTTGA
>JAICHC010000731.1 GCA_025922795.1 Candidatus Binatia bacterium
GATCGCGCCGCTCCGGTGGTTTCAACCTCTTGGATCAGAGATTCTTGCGTTGGAATCTCGTCTCGCACGTCGAGCACCGGAGCGTCGCCTTCCGTGCCGTCAGCTGTAACGATAATGGAGTGAGGGAGACCTTCGGGTCCCCCGCCATCGTAGCCGAGTATTTCATCGACTTTCTCGCCGCCAGTGCGTTTCATGGCGATTTTTTGCAGCTGCTCTTTAAGTTTTTCCTTGGGCAGCTTTCCGCCCTTCAGACGATTGCAGGCCTCGACGACTTCTTCGATGTAAAGCTCGAAGATGTTGCGCCGGCGGAATTCGCTCTTGGCGCGCTCCCGCCGCCTTAAAAAGACGCCGAGCCGCCGCCCGCATTCTTGCAGCGCAAGCTTAATTTCTTTCCTGATCTCGTCGTAATCGGCGATCGCCTCCTTGGATTCGCTGGTAAACGGCACCCAGACCGATGCCATGTGGACGAAGATCACCATGGGACCGGCGGGGAGCGCGCCCCTGGATTGGGAAACACCGTAGTTGCGCCAGCTGGTGTCGAGCGCGGATTTAAAGGTGGCGCACGCCGACTGCTGGTAAAGCAGCGGCACGCGATTGGCGTAACGAATGACTCTTGCCAATTCTTTGTCGTCGTCTTGTTGTTCGCCCTCCGCCAGCGGTACCGCGGCGAGTTCCGCTTTTTCTGCCGTCTCTCCGGGCCCCTTGCCAAAGGCCAAGCCCGCTTCGATCACGAATGGATTGCCGCGGTAGACCGCGGGGGGCCGGGTGACCGCCGTATAGAAATCTCCCTTAATCTGCTTATACAGGCCGTGCAGGATCGCCTTTTCGCCGATCGGCGAGATGCAATTGCTCGGTGGCGCCATGATCTTGGTGGCTTGGATTGCGTTGTAGAGCGCCTCGGCGGCCGCTCCGTGAATATTTCGCGGGCGCGCCTCGGCCGAGAGCTTTGCCGTTTTACAAATCTCTTGCGCGACGTGGGACGAAACCCGGCTGAAATCGCTCGAAAGGAATCCCAGCAGCGAATGACTTCTTGTGTCGTGCAGCATTCTCAGCAGGATCCCGAACTCGATGCCGTAGGGATGCGGTTTGATTTCGCGCGGCTGCGGCGGCAGTTCTTCGATGGTGCGAGGATATTCCTTAGTTTCACCTTCCGGCGTGTGATAGACGAGCTTGACGTGGGGATTGGCGATCGCGGTCTGCTCGAGATATTCATCGACAGAAGCGCGGCCTTTCTGGTAACGGCCCTCGATCTCCAGCGTCACCTGCGTGCCGCGATGATTCTCCCACTCGATTTCTTTCTTTTCGAGAATGCGCGGCTCGTTCTTTTTGGTATCGATCTGCACTTCGAAGTAGTGCGCCGGCGCCCGCGCGCCCGTGCGCGAGATAATCTGCACCGGCTTGCCGGTCGTCAGCTGCGCGTACATGCCGGCGGCCGAGATGCCGATGCCCTGCTGGCCGCGGCTCATGCGCAGCCGGTGAAATTTTGACCCGTAGAGCAGTTTGGCGAATATGCGAGGAATCTGCTGGCGCACGATGCCGGGGCCGTAGTCGATCACCGTAACACGGAAACGGTTTGCCTGGCTGGGCGCCGGGACCGCGCCACCGTTCGCCGAGACTTCGAGCTTAACGACGACTTCCGGCAAAATCCCCGCTTCTTCGCAGGCGTCAAGTGCGTTGTCGACCGCCTCTTTGACGCAGGTGAGCAACGCTTTGCGCGGATTGTCAAAGCCGAGCAGGTGACGGTTCTTGGTAAAGAACTCGGAGACGGAAATTTCGCGCTGGCGCGCGCCCATCTCCGCGGCGGATAGGATGGTCTTCGCTTTTGGCTCCGGGATCTGGGGTTCAGCTTCCGTGCCGTTGGTCTTCAGCATAGGTTTTGCCATTTTCTGTTTGTCTATCTCCGTAGAATTAAGTTGCGTCGGAACTAGAGTGGCGGAGTAACGCAGTGATGAGCCTGAGAATAGTTACTCCCGTGCTCACAACACTACGGCGTTCGATTCCCGGATGTTTCAGTTTGGCGATTTAGGGCGCTAGCGATCGCTCGGATTATAGCAGAGCTGGCGAGATTTTGAACTGTAAAGTAAAGATTTGACCGCTATGGAGAAATTTTCTCACAAACGTTTGTGGCTCAATGCTGAGATCAAGTTAGCTATGAAAACCTCGCGGAAATAAAATCACGTAATCTGTCGCCTCCTGTTCATAACTCGCCTAACCGAAGGTCTATTGAACTTCTTGGCGGCAGTCCCCCCAGCCCTGTCCAGGATTATCGATTCAAGACTTTTTTGCAATGGACGTCATGCCGGCGTCGGGTAGTACAAAAAAGTGTGATGATTTACGACCGAAGTTGCTCCGCTTGCGCGGTATCGACGCTCTTCAACGAGGTGTCGGCATAGCACTACAGCACTTGTGTACGGCAGTAATGCGAAGTTTCGCATTGCTAGTCAAAAATTTGCCTTGCTTCACCACGGTCCGGAGATTGCTCTAGCGAGTCGCGGCGACGACGGAACTCGGCAGATCAACATGCAATCCTGTTTTCCCTTCCAGTGACTTTGCTCTGGATCACGGATTCTCAAGTAGGCGGGCGCTGGTTCTCATTTGCACGTTCTGTCGGTTTCTTGCGGGGATAGCAGACTTCAACGCTAGAGAACAAACAATGGAGGAGGCAAACATGATAAA
>JAICHC010000732.1 GCA_025922795.1 Candidatus Binatia bacterium
ACGATGATGTCGCCGAGCATCGCGAAGCTCGCCGTGACGCCGCCCGTCGTTGGATTGGTCAGGACGGAAATGAACGGCAGGTGGCGCTCTTCGAGGGCCGCGAGTGCCGCGGAAATTTTCGCCATCTGCATCAGCGAGAGGGCGCCTTCCTGCATGCGCGCGCCGCCCGACGCCGCGAAGATGATCACCGCGCCCCGTTCGCCGATGGCGCGCTCAATCAGCCGCGTTATTTTCTCGCCGACCGCCGAACCCATCGAGCCGCCGATGAAATTCATGTCCATGGCCGCGGCGAAAACTCGATGCCCGCCGACTTTTCCGCGCGCGTTGATGACAGCTTCGGCGAGACCCGTTCCATGCCGCGCCTGTTCGAGGCGTTTTGTGTAAGGCTTGCTGTCGACAAACCCGAGCGGATCCGTGGAAATCACCTCAGCGTCGAGCTCTTCGCAATACGCGTCATCGAAAATCTTTTCCAGGCGCTCGTAGGCGCCCATGCGAAAGTGATGATTGCAGTGATGACAGACCTGCAGGTTCTCTTCCAAATCCTTTTTGTAGAGATGCTCGGCGCACTCGTCACAGCGGACGAAGACATTCTCAGTGCGCACGACGCGCTCAGAGTCGCTCACCGGCTCGATCTTGCCTTTTTTCTTACGAAACCAGGGCATACAGAAAGCTGAGGTCAGAGATCAAATGTCAGAAATCAGCACTTTCCTTCTCAATTGTCGAGATTTGATTGGCAAGGTTAGCACAAAGAAACCGAGGTTAGAACTCAATTCCTCTTTGCGCCCGAATCCCCGCTTGGAATGGATGCTTTATTTCAGTCATTTCGGTGACGAGGTCAGCGGCGTCGATCAGTTCTTTCGGCGCGTCGCGGCCGGTGACGACAACGTGCAGAGCAGGTTGAGTTTCGCGGGCGGCGCGAATTTCGGAGGGGCCCAAGCGGATCGCGGGGAGATAAGCGCGCAAGCCCTCTGAATATTCGCCGCGCCGAGGCATAATCAAAGATCAAAAAGCGCTTCGGAACCGTTCGCGCTCAACCCGCGCTTCGCTGGGCGCGGCGCCTGGAGGGTTTCCGACTGCGCGACGGCATCCACCGAGGCGCAGAGCCAGAAGGAACAATCTATATCTCATGAGGATTTTTGGCGCGTGAGTTAAAGCTGTTTGACCCTTTCTTCCAGATCCTTGACGATCAGTTCCTCCCGATCCTGATCGTCAAATGTGATTGGTTCACCTATCGTTACCGAGATTTCGCCCGGCCGCGCAAAGCGCCGGTTTTTCATCTTTAGATCCCAAAGGCCGTCAATTCTCATCGGTACGACCGGCGCGTCGAGTTGCTGAATCAACAGCCCGGCGCCGACTCGGAACGGATTCATTGCGCCGTGTTCCGTTCGTTTGCCTTCGGGGAAAACCATTATGTTGTAACCGCGATCCATCAGCTCGCCGGCAAAAGAAAAACTGCGGCGAAAACCGCTCTTCCGCGGCATTGGAAATACGTTGAAGAAAAGCATTACGAGAAAATACTTGAGTAAATTGAGCAGGCGCGGACCCAAGCCCGTGCCCGCGGGCGGATACCGCCACTCCCGCAATAATTCGCCATCCTGGGCAATTGCCATTCGGGTGTTGAACCGGGCCGGCAGCGCAAACAGAATTAATGCGTGATCCGCCAGCGTGACGTGATTGCAAATGAACACCGCCGGACCGCGCAGCTTCCTAAGCCGCTCCTGGCCGCGGGTTTTGGGCCGGCCCATCAGCCTGACGAAAGTAAAAGCGATTAAATAGAGAAGGACGATGCGCAGCCAGGTGAATGGCCATCGCCTCGGCCAGCGCGGATACGGATACAGGGATGATCTTTCCTGCTTGCCGGTGCTTATTAGCCTCTCTACATCGGCAACGGTTGTGGAATCCGTAAAAGCAGCTTCATCGATCTCGACCTGATAGCGGTCTTCCAGTGCGCTCAGCAGTTCAACCCGGGCGAGCGAATCCAGCTTGAGATCGGTCCCCAATTTCGCAGACGGACTCAGCCGCACTGATGCATCATTGTTTATGCGGGTAAAGATCTCGGCGAGCGACCCATTCTGGCCGGTAGCCGGAGACGCCGTGGCGCCGGACAGCTCAGCCTTCACCCGGTCGGCGACCGCTTGCTTGCGAATCTTCTGGGTTGGCGTGCGCGGAAAATCCTGGTCAGGCCAGACAAACCAATGGCGCAATTGCTGATATTGGTTGAGCGTGCCGTTTGCCTGGTCGATGATCTCACGCGCGTTGGCGGGTCGATTGCGAAGCAACAGCACGGCGAGAGGTTCAGGTCCGTGCGGACCTTGGAATTCGATGACGGCGCTCGCCTTTATTTCCGGCTGACGATCAAGGACGGTTTCAATGTCCAACGGATAGATGTTAACGCCCGCGGAAGTGACGATTACTTCTTTTCTCCGGCCCTTGAAGTAAAGATTGCCGGCTTCGTCCATTTCGGCGATGTCGCCCGTGTGAAACCACTCGTTTTCGGCGGCTTCCGCGCGCTCTTCTTTGTCCCAATAGCCCGAAACATTTTTCCCGCGAACCAGTATTTCGCCGCCGTCAGCTAACTTTAATTCCATCGCCGGCATCAGCCGGCCAATCGAACGACGCGCGGCTTTGAAAGGATGATTGACGCTGATCAGCGCCGCGGTTTCGGTCATGCC
>JAICHC010000733.1 GCA_025922795.1 Candidatus Binatia bacterium
AACTTGACAACTCCGGTTCATTCGCAGTAGCGATGGTCGTAAACGATTGCCAGAAAGATCGAACGCTGGGTTACGAGGAGAAGCATGGAGCATCAAGCTGCCGAAGCCGCCGCGGCGATTCTCGCCGGGCTCAAGAAAGCTGGGATTGATTTCGTCGCGACTCTACCGGACGAAAAAATGCTCGAATTGATCCGCGCCGTGGAGCGCGACACGGAGCTGAAACACGTCCCGCTGTGCCGTGAAGAAGAAGGCATCGGCATCTGCGCCGGCGCCTATCTCGCCGGCAAAAAAACCGCAATCATCATGCAGAATGCCGGTTTCCTTAACAGCTGCAATGCGCTGACGACGACTTCGCTGCAGTTCCAGATCCCGATTCTGATGCTTATTTACTACGCCGGCGATATCGGCGACCGCGGCTTCACGACGCTCGGCTCGATCACCGAACCCGTGCTCCATGCCATGGGGTTTCGCACTTACGTGTTGCGCCATCGAGATGAGATCGAAGACACTTTACGGGGCGCGCAAATATTGGCCGATGATTCCAAGCGGCCGGTGGCGGTGCTGCTCACGAAAAGCACTCTCGGAGTGAACTAATGCAACGATACGACTATCTGAAGGCCATCGCCGACGACGCCGGCGACGCGCTGGCGGTCTGCACCGGTTGGGCTGCGCGCGAGTGGTGGGCGGTGCGGCCGAGCGACGGCAATCTAAAAACTCGCACGCTGGGTCTGGTCTCCTCGATCGCCGCCGGCCTGGCTATCGCCCTGCCGCGGCGCAAAGTGATCGCCATTGACGGCGACGGCGCCTTTCTGATGAACTTATGCGGCTTGCCGACGATCGCCCGGCAAAATCCCGGTAATTTCCTCCACCTGCTTTTCGATAATGAAATCTTCGAAGCTTCGGGGGGCACGGCCACAGCGTCACGCGACTGCGACGCGGTGACGCTGGCCAAAGGCGCGGGCTACAAGCACGCGCTGTGGGTCAATACACCCGAGGAATTTCGTGACGGATTCACGAGCGCGTGGAAAAAAAACCAATTAACGCTGTTGGCCGTCAAGGTCGAACCCGGACAGCCGGCAGACTTACCGCCGCTCAAGCTCGATGAGCTGGAAAACAAATATCGCTTTATTCGTCACTTGGAAGCAACCGAAAAACAGCCGATCCTAAATCCCGGGTTTGACTCGAAACTGTGAAAAAACCCACAGTGAAAACGAAGTGTGACGGTCGATCCCATCGAAGCGTTTGTTAAGCGCGCACGGCTTTTTTCATTCGCGCAGTAGCCGCGCGTGACGATCGCCGGTCGCGCCGCGGCAAGCCGAGCCAGTTCCACTGGTCGGAAAATCTGCGAATCACGGTTTCGAGCTGGCGCGTATAGAACGCCGTGGTCGCCACGACGCTCTCTTCAAGAGTGGCGCGCTGCACCGGCGCGATCGGCGCGCCGATTGACAGCTTCAACGATCCGTCCGGTTGCCTGACGGCAAACATCGGTAAGGTAACCGCGCCCGTGCGGAGCGCCAGAGTCGCAGGGCCGCGCGGCGCCGGCACCTTCAATCCCACGAAATCGACCATGACGTCACCCGATTTAAACTCGTCGGCAATGACCAGAACAATGCGATTTTTGCGCAACGCTTGAAGAATGCCGCGCGCCGCCTCGCGGCGCGGCTTCGCCGAGATCGTGTGAACACCGGCCTGGGCACGATAATCGTCGATAAGACCAGCAAAACGCGCGTCAGCCGGCTGTTTCACCACGACGCTGAAGGGAAAACCAGCGGCCGCTAGGCGCGGGCCGATCATCGTAAAACCGCCCAGATGGGCGCTCAAGGCGAGCACTCCTCGGCCTTTGTCGAGCGCACGCTTGAGGTGCTCTTCCCCCTCCAGTGTCACCGTCGATAGCATGCGCGCGCGGGAAAAGTGTATGGCCTCGGCGGTATCGAGCACGACGCGTGCAAAATTAGCCCACGCACGCCAAACCAAATTTGTTCGCTCCGCCGCATCGGGAATTTCTTGACTAAGAAGGGCGGCGACGTTTTCTTCCATGCGCCGGCGAAACCGCCACAAAAGAGCGAACGAAACGCGCGCCATGAAGCGCGTCACCGCGAGCGCAAGCCAATAGGGAATGAGCGGCAAGACTTTGATGAAGCAGCGCAGCATGTGCTCGCCGATGCGATATCGCAAGCGGTAAAAGAAGCGTCCGATCGCCGAGCGCTGCTTTTTTCTCACCATGCTCCATCTATGAATTCGTTTGCCGAACTTTTCAAGCGAAGACCCAGCTCTAAAACTACAGCGGCGACGACGGAGCAAGCCGTCGTCGCCGCTTAACTTTTGGCCGCATGCCTGGGCTAGCGACTGGCTGCGCGCCGCAAGCGCCGAGCGGGCCTGCGCGTCAGCGCTACGTTGCGTCGTTGTTTTCGCGGCCTGGGCGTGAGCTGGTACACCTTCGCTTGCGTGCGCTGGGCCAGCGCCGCCGTCTTCCACTCGATCATGCCGCGTCTGAGATAATCGGGATTCAAACCCAAGATTTCACACACACTGTCAAAAGCAAAAACTCCCGCGCCATTGACTTCTTCCACCCACTCCTTCGCCTCCTCGAATAGAGCCTTGCCTTTGCTGTCGCGAGCGAAAAGATATTTCTGATAACAAGCAATGGCGTCTTCAAGAATCGCCAGCAT
>JAICHC010000734.1 GCA_025922795.1 Candidatus Binatia bacterium
CGAATCGGCGCTCAGCGCGACGTCGATAACCAGGCCGCATTTGTTTCCGACGACATATTGGTTGGTTCCCTGCAGTGTCATGATGCCCGGATTGTCAGCCGTGAACTTTCCGATAAACTCCGGTGTCGCCATAGCAGTCCCTTCAGCGGCCGTGGCCGTCGTCGAGAAAAATTGAATTGGTTTAAAACGCTGGCGAGGTTCTACGATTTCGCCAGCGCTGCTCGCTAATAAGTTTCTGGTTCCTAGTTTCTAGTCTTGGTAGCTGGCAACTAGTGAGCAACTAAAAACCAGGACCTAGAAACCAGAAACTGAAATCAGTTCTGCAGCAACTGCCGCAACACGTATTCGAGAATCCCGCCGTGGCGATAGTAATCCAGTTCCGCCGGGGTGTCGATCCGGCAAGTGACTTTGAATTCCGTCGCCTTGCCGTCATCCGCAGTCGCCTTAACGGTCAACTCCTGGCGTAATTTGAGATTCGGCCCGATTCCGAGAATATCAAACTTCTCGAAACCGGTGAGATTATGGGTTTTGAGATTCTCGCCGGGCTTGAAAACCAGCGGGACGATCCCCATGCCGATCAAATTGCTGCGATGGATGCGCTCGAAGCTTTCGGCAATGGCGGCTTTGATGCCGAGCAAACGAGGCCCCTTGGCCGCCCAATCACGCGATGAGCCGGTGCCGTATTCTTTGCCGGCGATGACCACAAGCGGCGTGCCCTCTTTTTGGTACTGCATCGCCGCGTCGTAAATCGACATTTGTTTTTTGTCCGGAAGATGAACCGTAATGCCGCCCTCGGTGCCCGGCGTCAGCATGTTTTTGAGTCGAATATTAGCGAACGTGCCGCGCATCATCACTTCATGATTGCCGCGCCGCGCGCCGTACTGATTGTAGTCCTTGGGCAACACGTCGTTGTTGGTCAAGTAACGCGCCGCCGGACCGTTTCTCTCGATTGCGCCCGCCGGCGAGATATGATCGGTCGTGACCGAGTCACCGAGCAACGCCAGAACGCGCGCGCCGGTGATCGGTTTGGGCTCTCCCGGAGTCTTGGTCATATCCTCGAAATAGGGCGCATGGCGCACGTAAGTGGACTGCAAGTCCCATTGGAACAGCTCGCCGCGCGGCACCGGCATTTTTTTCCACCGCTCGTCGCCTTCAGTGGCCTGGCTGTACTCTTTTTTAAACATCTCCTGGCGCACCGATTTACGCATCGTATCGTTGATTTCCTGCGGCGACGGCCAGATGTCTTTCAGATAGACCGGCTTGCCCTGCGGATCGTTGCCCAGCGGATCCTTGTACAGATCGACGTTCATGCTGCCGGCCAGCGCATAGGCGACCACCAGCGGCGGCGAAGCTAAATAGTTGGCGCGCACATTGGCGTGAATGCGCCCTTCGAAATTGCGATTTCCCGAGAGCACCGCAGCCGCAACCAGATCTCCTTCCTGGATCCCCTTGGCGACCGGTTCCGGCAGCGGACCGCTGTTGCCGATGCAAGTCGTACAGCCGTAACCGACCAGGTAAAAACCGATTTTTTCCAAATAGGGCAGCAGGCCGCTGTCCTTGAGATATTCGGTGACCACTTTCGATCCCGGCGCCAAACTGGTTTTGACCCAGGGCTTGCGCGTCAAACCTTTCTCGGCGGCTTTCTTGGCTAACAAGCCCGCGCCGATCAGCACCGACGGGTTGGAAGTATTGGTGCAGCTTGTGATAGCGGCAATGACCACGGAGCCGTGGCTGAGCTGAAACTTATCACCGTTCAGCTGCACCGCGACGCTCTTGCCGGCATCGCCGCTCTTCATCAAGGACGGCAGCGCTTCACTGAATGCTTTCCTGCTTTCGGTGAGAGGAACGCGATCCTGCGGCCGGCGCGGGCCCGCCAGGCTCGGCACGACTGTCGCCAAATCGAGCTCGAGTGTGTCGCTGAACATCGGATCGGGCGACGCATCGGTGCGGAACATCCCCTGCTCTTTCGCGTAAGTCTCGACCAGTTGAATTTGATGTGAGTCGCGTCCGGTCAAGTCCAGATAACGCAGCGTCTCTTCGTCCACCGGAAAATAACCGATCGTGGCGCCGTACTCCGGGCCCATGTTGCCGATCGTCGCGCGATCGGCCAGGCTCAAACTGGAAAGCCCGGTCCCGTAGAACTCGACGAATTTTTCCACTACTCCCTTTTTGCGCAGCATCTGCACGACCGTGAGAACGAGATCGGTCGCGGTGGCGCCTTCGGGCAGCCTGCCGTGCAATTTGAACCCGATCACTTCAGGCGTGACCATGATGATCGGCTGGCCAAGCAGCGCCGCCTCCGCCTCAATACCGCCCACTCCCCAACCGACGACGCCCAAGCCGTTGATCATGGTCGTATGCGAATCGGTGCCCACGACCGTGTCCGGATAGGCCAACTGTGCGCCATCCTTCTTGGCGCGGAACACCACCGGGGCAAGATATTCGAGATTGACCTGATGGCAGATCCCGGTATCTGGCGGTATCAGCCGAAAATTGTCGAAGGCGGTCTGGCCCCAGCGCAAGAACGCATAACGCTCGACATTGCGCTCGAACTCGAGCTCGGAGTTTTTGTGAAACGCATCCGCCGTGGCGAAATAGTCCACCTGCACCGAATGGTCGATCACCAGATCGACCGGCGCCAAGGGATTGATTTTTTTCGGATCGC
>JAICHC010000735.1 GCA_025922795.1 Candidatus Binatia bacterium
AATTGAACAAACCGGGCACAGCGTGAGGTAAAGCGATGATCTCGCGGCTAATCGACCACGATGCGGTTACGCACCCGGCTGACCTGGTCAACACTGTGCGCGGCCCGCTCGGCGGCTCGGCGCTGGCGTTCCGTGGCTACACGGCCGTCGAGGAAGGCGGTGCCGTGGACGACCGAGACTTCGACCCCAGCGATTGCGCGATTTTCGATCGCCTTGATAATTCGCGTTTGCAGATCTCGATTGCGCTGATTCGTGCTCGCCTCTGTCGGTGCGCGGCGCTCCTCATTGACCGGGGAGGGGACTCGGGGCTGAGACTTGGCATCGCGAGTCAGGGAACTCTCCGTGGTGTTGCTGAGGGTCAACGGTTCGAGCGAGGATTCGCTCGGCGCTTCAGGGGCAGCGCCGGTCCGGTACGGTTCGGATGGCGGAACAAGCACGGCGGGCGTCGGTAACGGTTCAATAGGCTCCGCCGCGGTCAAAGGGTCGGAAACGATTTCAGGGGATCCATTGACACTCGCTCCCGGCTGCAGACGCGCGGTCATGCCATTTAACATTGCAGTCAAGTAGGCCAGTGAATCGCGCGTATTCTCGGCACTGATCCATGCTCCGGTGGCGCTGATCGCAATCAAAAACAACATCATTGAAACCCAAGCAGTCCTGCGCTTTGCAGGTCTGTATGAGCCCTGCGGCACGTCCGCCGAATTATAATCCAAAAATGTTCGGCCGACGACGACCTCCATATAGTCCTCGGGCGAGTGAAAACGACGGGCAGCAGGCTCGATCGGGTCAGGCTTGGCAAAATTCTTTTCAATGTTGATGTTCTCGCCAACGAAAGTGTTTTCATGGAAACCGAGATCCCGCGCGACCCGATCGATCGACTCGGCGCTGACCGTACTGTTGAGTTCCTCGGCGAGCTGAGCGGCGCGCTCGCAAAGAGTATTGATCGAGCGCGGATTGCCCTTGGTATAAAGCGCGATGCGCTTGACCGCACGGGCATCGAATATTTCCTCAGCATGATCGTTCGCACGCAGCCCCTGCTCGATGTAGGAGCCGATTTCTTGGCTGCTGAGGGGCTCAAGCTCACACACAACGGGTGTTCGCCGCCTGAGTGGAAACAGCGCCGCTTCAGATAGCTTGGCTTTCAGTTCCGGCCGGCCGGCCAGAACCAGCTGCAGCAGGGTTCCGTCCGGGTCGGCGGCGCTGCCGCCAAGAAAATTTTTGATCAGATGCCGTAAGGTTTGCTCGGACAAAAGGTGCGCGTTATCGAGTATCAACGCAACGATCTGGCATTTTTCCAACCGTACCCGCAACTCGAGCTGGCAGCTTCGCACCATGCTCAGCTCGTCCGCTCCCGCGCTATCAATGCCCAGGCTGCGCAGCATAAGCCGAAGGAGCTCGTTAAAAGTCACCCGAGGATCCGGTTCGACGATCGAAGTCACATTGGCCGAGGATTCCGTAGCGACTTTATGGAGCAGGGTCGTCTTGCCGATACCGGCCTCGCCGATGATCAGAACCAAGCCCTTGCGCGCTTCGATGCCGTAGCGAACAGTTGTGAGCGTCTCTTGAATACGCAAGTTGCTGTAGAAGAACCGGCCAGCCGGAAATCCGGCGAAGGACGGAGATGATTGCACTTCAGAAACAGCGCGACTCATAACCGTTAGTCGCCCCCTTTTATCAATGTAATGTTAATCGGACAGTGACGACTGGACAAATCGGGACAGTCCGACGTTATCAACTTTTTCACCCATCGTTTCGTATTGCAGCAAGCCGGGTGCCAGTACAATTTATGATTAAACTTCTTATGAATAAACGTCCCAATTTTGGTAGCCTCGGTTCCGCGTCAGGATTTTCGCCAGTAAACTGCAGGAATTTCCTTCGATTAACGCCTAAAATCAGTGAAGGTGCCGAGCGCCTGTCCTAATAGTGGGAGGACTATCAGACATTTACTCCTGTCGCCGCATAGCTGGAAGAATATCCGTGGAGTGGAAAACCGTTGCGGTGTACTCAGCATCGAAGCAGGAAAAACACGCAGATGCAACTATTTTTTTGAGCATGCGCCCGTGACTTCGAAGATTCTCATGTAAGCATCTAACGTTTATCGATGATGTCAATGGCATAACGATTGCTCCCCCTGTGTGATCAACGGTTTGTTTGCTGTGCTCGGATAGTGCTCGGCCTTCCGTACAAAAAATTACCTGCTCGATCATTTTGTTCTCAGGGAGTTTACTTTGTGGTTCATTTTAAGAGTTTTACGTCTGTCGCTCGTCGCGATTTGTTTGACTCCGATCTCGGCCGACGCCAATGATCGTTTCACGTTCGAAAGTGTCGCGGCCATCGCCAAGAAGAGCGCAGCGGCGCCTTATCGCGCGCCGACACCGGTTCCGGACTTTTTGACGGCCATTTCGTACGACGACTACCGCGACATTCGATTCGATACCGGGAAATCGTTGTGGCGCGATGGCGGCAGGTTTCAGGTACAGTTCATTCATCCAGGTTTGTTTTACAACCACTCGGTGGCCGTCAACGTCATCGATGTCGACGGGGTGCGCGCCGCGGCATACTCGCCGAAGCTTTTCAGCTTCGGTCGAAACAAATTCGCCGACAAAGTTCCCGCTGATCTTGGCTTCGCCGGGTTCCGGATTGCCTATCCGTTGAATCAGCGC
>JAICHC010000736.1 GCA_025922795.1 Candidatus Binatia bacterium
CACCGCCCATGTGATAATGCGCCATGGGTCCGACCTCCACTGCCGCCTTTGTCAAGTCAATGCCGTTGGCGGCCAGACGATCAATCACCGGTCCGAACGCGCTTCGAAGCTCTGATTCAGCAATGTGGCGGAAGTCGAGATAGGCGCCTCCGTGGGGCGTGCCCCGGCCGGCTTCAACTTCTTTCAAGATCGCGTAGGCCGCGATATCCCGTGTCGCGTTGTACTGGCCAAAATCCGTGCTGCCGTAGCGGTCGATAAACTCTTCGAACTGGCCGTTGAGCAATTTACCGCCGAGCTTGTAGCGAAACGGATCCCACATGATCGGGTCCATGCCGACCAGGCGCGGCGCCAGATGACCGATCGGAAAGAATTGCACAAACTCCATATCGATCAACTCCGCGCCGGCCCAGAGCGCCAAAGCGTAAGCTTCGCCGCCCATGTTGGCTGACGCGCTATTGCGCTCGTAAAGTTTCGTCAGTCCGCCGGCCGCGAGAATCAGCGCGTTGGCTTGAATCGTAAACAACTCGCCGTCGCCGAGGTTGAGAGCGATGGCGCCAATCGCCTGGCCGTCATGGGTCAGAATCTCGACGACAGCAAGATTGCTGACGCGGCGAATGGCCGGGATCTCGCTCACCTTGCGTCGCAAGGTAGCGGCGACAGCCGGACCGGTGTTGAGAAAATCAACATAACAGCAGCGTTTGACGCTATGGCCGGGCGCCATTTCCTGTTTGATGTGACCGCTCTCGCGCGCCCAGCGCGTGCCCCAACGTTCCATTTCGAGAATGCGTTGCGGTCCGTCCTCGCAAAGCAGCGCCGCAAGCTCTTCATTGCACAGACCGCGTCCCGCTCTCAGTGTATCTTCGAGGTGCAGCGTGACGGAATCCGGCTCTTGCTGGCCCAACGCCACCGCCACGGTCATCTGCGCCATAATCGTTGCGCCGCCGCGGCCTACCTGACCTTTATCAACAAGGATGACGGAACTGCCGCGCTCGGCCGCGGCGATCGCCGCGTACATGCCGGCGCCTCCGGCTCCGATCACGAGCACCTCTGTGGAGAGATCGGGCATAGTGGATTTCCACCCCACCGGCTGTCCCTACGAGAATTTAGCCGCGCGCGGCTCGCGCGCCGCTCTTTTGCAGCTCCTGAAGCGCTTTCTTCGCCGCTTGCTGCTCGGATTGTTTCTTGCTCCGGCCCTCGCCGCTTCCCAAAATTGTGCCGCCGACGGTGATTTCCGTGACGAAAAATTTTTCGTGATCCGGCCCGCTCTGGGAAATAAGGCGATACAACGGCGGGGCATGATATAGCATCTGGCTGATTTCCTGGAGCCGGGTTTTGTAGTCGTGCTGGCCGAGTTTCTCCGCCGTTACGTCGGCGCCGAAGTAACGCTCGACCACCCGTTGGGCGGCCTCGTAACCGCCGTCCAGGTAAACGCCGCCGAGCAGCGCTTCGAAGGCGCCGGCGAGAATCGAAGCCTTGGCGCGGCCGCCGCTGAGCTCTTCACCCTTGCCGATACGCAGCAAGGGCCCGAGCTCGAGGATCGCCGCTTTCTCCGCGAGCACGACGGAGTTCACCAACGCTGCCCGCATTTTCGAAAGCATGCCTTCGGGCTTGTCGGGATTTCGGCGCATCAACAAATCGCTCACCGCCAGATCAAGCACGGCATCGCCAAGAAACTCGAGAACTTCATTGTGGCCTTCGCTCTTCTGCCTTTCGTACGACACGTGGGTCAGGCACTGCATGAGTAAGGCGGGATCTTTGAAGCTATATCCCAGCTCTTTCTGTAAACGATTGAGTTGAGCTTCGTTATTCAAGCGGCCCTACTGCGGGTGCTGACTTGTTTGCAGCCGCGCGTGCGGTTGCGCCCGGCTGTTCCCGCGGGCGGCCGGCGGTGAGCCAGCCGTTTTGCCAGCCGTCGATCCGCACATGCATTTCGCGGTTCAAGAAATCATCGGCTCCAGTCACGACAACCGGTAGGTAATTTCGAGTGAACCCGCGCCGCAGACCGCAATCTTTAGCGATCTTTTCTTCGATCAGCACAGAAACCTCTGCACCGATGAAGCCGGCGCAAAAATCGTGTTTCTTGCGCGCGCCGAGCTCGCGCATGCGCCGCGCGCGCGCCTTCTTGATTTGCCCCGGCACGTGATTCGCCAGCGCCGCCGCATGCGTGCTGCGCCGCGGTGAATACGGAAAGACATGAAAGTAAGTGAGCGGCAAGGAGTCGAAGTATTCCAGCGATTGTTCGAACTGCGCGTCGCTTTCGCCCGGAAAGCCAACGATGATGTCGCTCCCTAAAGCCGCTTCGGGCAAGCGCGCGCGCACGCGCTGGAGCAAATCGCGGTAATAGCCGGTGTTATAGTTTCGCCGCATTTGTTTGAGCATCTCGTCATCACCGGCTTGCCCACAAATGTGCAAATGCGGGCAGATGATGTCCGAGCCGGCGATCAAGTCGAGCAAGCGATCGGGCACTTCACGCGGATCGAGGGAGCTAAGGCGCAGCCGTGCAATCAAACCGCTCGCCGCGATCATTTCCACTAACGCAGTCAAGTCGAGCTTCGGGTTCAGATCTTGGCCGTAGCCGCCGAGATGAATACCGGTGAGCACGATCTCTTTATGTCCGGCGCGACTCAGCTGCCGCACTTGTTCGAGAACTTCCGGCGGTTGA
>JAICHC010000737.1 GCA_025922795.1 Candidatus Binatia bacterium
ACCGCTGAAACTCGCGGATCGCCGATTCGGTCTCGGGACCCCACACGCCATCTTGCGGACCGGCATTAAAGCCCCGCTTGTTTAGCTCCATTTGCGCTTGCCGGATTTGGTCCGGCTGAGTGTAGCTCGTCGCCACTTGACCTCTGCTGATTCCTTGCCCGCTAGCTTGCCTGCTCACTGATTCTTCACTCGCCTGTCTCCTGCTCACGGCTTGATCGCCCGTCGTGCTTGGGCTCGTGGTCGTAGATTGACTGCTGCTGGCGGCGCGCTCGGCAGACGAACTCGCCGGCGCTTGCGATGTGCTAGGACGGCGAATATCGTCAGTTTCACGGCGCAAGCGCTCGTTCTCACGACGCAAGCGGTCTAGTTCGGCATCGCGCTCTTCCATGCGCGTACGATCACGTTCTTGCGCGAGCGCCAGTTGATCACCATAGTACCAGCCTGCCGCCGCTCCGAGCGGTATACCGAATAAGCCTCCGGCCAGAGCTGACCCTGCCATGCTGCCGATGACCGCCCCACCAGCGCCACCCGCGAGGCCGCCCCATATGGACGTTCTCTCTCTTTCGGTTACGGGTCGAGACACTTGCGGCGCGCAACTAGTCGCGCCAAAAACTAATATCGCGCCGAGTGTTGCCAAAACTTTAATATTCATGTCTACCTCCGTCCAAAGAATTAGTTCAGCGTTAATTGACGCGGCAAGTGCGCAATCGTCGTGCCAGACTGAGGTTGACGAGTTATTTTGTAAAATGCTGCAAGTAGGACTTTATGTGTCACAAATTTGAAAAAAATCCGGGGAGGGTTTTCCGGATTTGAGACAGTTAAAACATACATTTCTGAAGACTCGGTTCCGGGGGAAACGGGCCCAAACCCCTGCGAAGTCGGATTTTGCGCTTTTCACACGAGAGAGTAGCCGATGGCATAGGGGTTGCTCGCCTCAGTTTTCATGCGATCAGGAGAGAAGGCATGAAACTGACGGTTAAGCCGGCCAAACTGGGAAATAAATTATCGAAACCCGCAAGCCAATTAATGTCGCGGCGCACAATACGGTCGGGCCGCGTCTTACCGTTAGCGCTCGCCGGCGGTGCGCTTCTTTATCGCGGCCTCACCGGCCGCTGGCCGATGGCGAAGCTGCTCGGGCTCCGCGGCCGCGAGTATCCGCATCCGGCCACGAGCGTTCCCCATGAAACAGGTATTAGGGTCGAGGAATCGATCGTGATCGACAAGACGCCCGAAGAAATTTATCGTTTTTGGCGGAATCTCGAAAATCTACCGCGCTTCATGAGCCAGCATGTTGCCGTCGATCGTCTCGCCGGCGATCAGCGATCGCGTTGGACGGTGAAATCGTTTGCCGGTCAGACGTTCGAGTGGGATTCCGAGATCATCAATGATATCCCTAACGAGTTATTAGCATGGCGTTCCCTTCAAGGAGCCGATCTCGATCACGCCGGCTCGGTTCATTTCGAAGCCAGCGCTACAGGCGGTACAAAGGTCAGCGTGATCTTGGAATATCGACCGCCGGTCGGCAAGCTTGGCGCCGGAGTCGCTCGCCTGTTCGGACAGGAGCCGTCGCAGGTCGTCAACAAAGATCTGAATCGTTTGAAGCAATTGCTGGAAACCGGCGATGTCGCTGCGAGAGAGGATCAAACGAGCGATGTAGGCGGCTCCTCGTAAGTACCCTAGATCGAGTCGATCTTCTTCCTCAACTGACTGTCCCAGCGTTGGTCGTGCTGACGGTGGCGCTGCTTTGATTTCGGGACAAAGTTGCGCTGCTTTACGGTAATTGCCTGAACTCTCTTATTGGCACGTCTTTAGCTCGTTCTTTCCAACTAGAAGGGAGGACTGGTTTATGGCCGGAAAAAACACTGCTGTCTTTGGCATCTATTCCGACCGCGAGAGCGTAGAAGATGGCATTCAGGCGCTGCGCGGTGCGGATTTCCGCGTTGAAGATATATCCATTTTGTTTCCGGAGAATGAGGGCAACAAAGATTTCGGGCACGTCAAAGCGACTAAAGCTCCGGAAGGCGCAACCGCTGGTGCTGCGAGCGGCGCGGCCATCGGTGGTGTGCTCGGATGGCTCGCCGGCATTGGCGCGATCGCAATCCCGGGTATCGGTCCGTTTATCGCCGCCGGTCCAATTATGGCAGCACTCGCCGCAGCCGGTGTCGGCGGCGCGGTCGGCGGCATCACCGGCAGCTTGGTTGGCTTGGGAATACCGGAATACGAAGCGAAGCGTTACGAAGGCCGCGTCAGAAAAGGTGGCTATCTTGTATCCGTTCACTGCGACGATCGCGAGTGGACGCGCCGAGCCAAAGACATCTTGGCGCAGAGCGGCGCCGAGGATATCTCGGCCACCGGCGAAGCTTCGGCAGATTTCTCCAGTGGCGACAAGCCGCGCCCGCGAGCACCGCGCGACACCGGCACGTAGCGGTGGCGCACGCAGGCACGGCCACTTGGAACGAGAAAGAGGACAGCGGGGTGGCCTCGGCTGTAATCGAGCTACTGCCGATCGACCGGCGACGCCGCGTCCCCTGCGATCAGTTTTTTCATTTCTCCGATATCCACGGGCTTCGTCATATAGGCGTCGAAGCCGGCCTTGCGCGCGCGTAAGCTCTCCTCCCGCCCGTGACCGGACAAAGCGATGAACTTTGTCTC
>JAICHC010000738.1 GCA_025922795.1 Candidatus Binatia bacterium
TACCCGCGAAAGCGGGTATCCAGGCTAATTGGAGGCGGAGAACAAACCTGGATTCCCGCGTGCGCGGGAATGACGAATTGCGGGAAAACCGTTCCAAGGGGAATCCCGCCATTTTCATCTTCTGTGGGCGAGCGTAAGCTCATGAATCACTTCGTGGTGAGTCCCGTTCTTATGCCTTTATTGCGGCGTTCGTATGTTACTTTCTCTACGCCACCATCTTTTGCAACGTTCGTCCCAACGACACCAGACTGTTAACGTTATGCACCGACAAAAACAAATCAAGGTAGGGCAATGCCGCTTGCATGCCCTTACAGAGCGGCTCGTAGTTTTCACTCGCTAGAAGCGGATTCAGCCAGATGATTTTCTTCGCGCGCCGCTTGAGATCCTGCATTTCGCGCTCGAGCAGACTGACGTCGCCGCGATCCCAGCCGTCGCTGATGATGACAACCACGGTGCGATGTGTCACCATGCTCGGCGCGAAGTTGCGGTTGAAAGTATGCAGCGAACGGCCGATGTTCGTGCCGCCCGACCAACCCAAAATACTGCCGGAGATCTT
This sequence comes from Candidatus Binatia bacterium, assembly GCA_025922795.1. The sequence continues at coordinate 557 of JAICHC010000738.1, forward strand.
TTCCAGCGCGTTGACGATGTCTTTGGTGCGGATCAGATGGGTGATGCGGCTGAGCGACGTGCTGAACACGAACGTCTCGACTCCCCAGAGCTCGTTTTGCAAGCCGTACATGAACTGAATCAAAAAACGGCTGTAGCAATCCATCGAACCACTGACGTCGCAGAGCAGGACGACGCGGGTTTTCTTGATGCGTTTTTTCCGATGCACCAACTCGATGACCTCACCGCCGTACTTCATGCTCCGGCGCATGGTCCAGCGCGGATCGACGGCGTTTCCCTTGCGCCCGATCTTCTTGCGTCGGCTGATTTGCGTGGCGATCTTGGTCGCGATGAGCATGATCGCGCGCGCGATGGCGCGGCTCTCTTCGACCCCCATCTCGCTGAAATCCTTGCGGTTCATCAGCTCCTGCGGGCTATACGTCGGGATCGCGAACTCGTCGAGGTTTTCCAATTGCAGGTTTTCGTTGGCGATCGCCTCTGACGTCGCCTCTTCGAGGCCGCCTTCTTCATCGCCGCCCTCGGGCGCATCCGATTCAGTCGGCGTGCCCTGAATTTCCATGGTCTCCATCGGCACGCGTTCATAGCTCTGCTCGCGCCAAAAACAATCAAAAACCATGTCGAAGACCGGGAAGTCTTCCTTCTGCGAGATCAGGTTGGCGCGCAGCAGAGCGCGAAAATCCGCTCTTTCGCCGATGTCGACGAGATCCGCCGAGCGCGAGGCGTCGAGCACTTGACTCAGGCTGACTTTGATCCCCAGTTGTTTCAAGGCGCGCGCGAATGCCATCATATTCGGCAAGGTTCCCTTGCCGCGCGCCGAGGCGACTTTGTTGACCGCGCTCGCGACTGTTTCGGCCGTAATATCCATGTCTCGCTAGCTGACCATCTCCGGTGAAACTCGCAGCAGAGCGTCCAAGTTGAGCTGGCGGTTCTCGACCTGCTCGCGCAAATGGTGCAGATCCTCACGATATTTGAACACGCACCCCATGGTCTCCACGACGGTTTTGTCGTCGAGGTTTTTCCGATTGAGCGCGATCAAAGCCGACGCCCAATCGAGCGTCTCGGCGACGCCGGGCCGTTTATAAAAATTCATCTCCCGAACTTTCTGCATGAAAGCGCAGATCTGCTGCGCCATTTTCGCCTCCACCTCGGGAAACTTGGTCGTGATGATTTCATACTCCTTCTCGAAGCTCGGGTATTCGATCCAGTGGTAGAGACAGCGGCGCTTGAGCGCATCGTGAATCTCCCGGGTGCGATTCGATGTCAGGAACACGTACGGACGGTGCTTTGCCGCCACCGTGCCAAGCTCGGGAATGGTGATCTGAAAATCCGACAACACTTCAAGCAAGAAAGCCTCGAACTCCATGTCGGCGCGGTCGATCTCGTCGATCAGCAGCACCGGCGGAGTGGCCCCGTCGGTTTGAATTGCCTCGAGCAGCGGCCGCTTGATCAAATACTCTTCGCTGAAGATCTCGGTCTCAACTTTGGCCTTGTCGCCATGTTCGACTTCCTCGAGCTTGATGCGCAGCATCTGCTTGGGATAATTCCACTCGTACAAAGCGGTATTGGCATCGAGCCCCTCGTAACATTGAAGCCGGATGAGCTTCGCCCCGAGTACTTTGGCGAGCACCTTGGCAATCTCGGTCTTGCCCACGCCCGCCTCACCTTCCAGAAGCAGCGGTTTGCCCATCACCAGCGAAAGGTAAACGACCGTCGCCAAAGCACGGTCGCAAACATATTGCTCTCTGAGCAGGATTTCCTGGACTTGTTCAATCGTTAGTTGATTTGGATTCACGCTTGTCCCTCACCGTAAAAAGATTGCCGGCCGCTCACACGGCAAGCCATTAAGTCCCTGATGCCAATACAGAATTGCGACACCAGGACGGTAAAATCGAGTTAACATACTCCCTTTCCCCAGCCGGATCAAACTTCTTAGCGCTGCAGGGAGCCCGTGTCGCGAAACCCGACTTTCGCTTGCTGCGAGCAAACCGGGCGAAGCCGATGGATCGGCAAGCAGACGGGTTGAAACGGCGATTTTCAGGTCGCCGCCAAAACCACTACTTCCAGCATAACAAAGGAACAACCAATAGGAAAATCA
>JAICHC010000739.1 GCA_025922795.1 Candidatus Binatia bacterium
GCAAACACATTGCCAAACTCCAAGACTTGGCGCGCACCACAGCCCCAGGCCTTTTCGCCAACGCAACCGGGAACGGCGACTGCCGGCCGAGTATCGAGAGCGAAAGCGAAATCTATCGGCACCTGGGTCTGGAATTCATTGCAGCGGAGCTGCGCCAGGACGAAGGCGAGATCGAAGCGGCCGGGAGCGGCACGCTGCCGCGCTTGATCACGCTCGAAGACATACGCGGCATGACACACTGCCACACGCTCTATTCCGATGGCCGGAACAGCATCGAAGCGATGGCCCTGGCCGCCGAAGCGATGGGCATGGCGTATCTCACGATTACCGATCATTCGCCGAGCGCTTATTACGCGGGCGGCGTGGGCATCGATCGCTTGCGCGCGCAGTGGGATGAGATTGCTTGGGTGCAGGAGCGCGTGAAGATCAAACTTCTCAGGGGAACGGAATCGGATATTCTCGCCGACGGATCGCTCGACTATCCCGATCCGTATCTCGAGAAGTTCGATATCGTCATCGCGAGCATTCACTCGCGCCACAAGATGGACGCCGGGCAAATGACCGAGCGCCTATTGCGCGCGATTAAATTGCCGCTGTTTAAGATCTGGGGCCACCCGCTTGGCAGGCTGCTGCAATCGCGCCCGCCGGTCGATTGCCGCGTGGAAGAGCTGCTCGATGCGGTCGCCGAGTCCAGATGCGCGATCGAAATCAACGGTGATCCGCGTCGTCTCGATCTCGAGCCGCGCTGGATTCGCGCCGCGCGAGAACGGGGCATCAAGTTTATCGTGTCGACAGACGCGCATTCGACTGCTGGCCTGCAAAACCTGCCTTTTGGCGTGTCGACGGCGCGCCGCGGCTGGCTAACTCGCGGCGAAGTTCTAAATGCGCTTGGAGCGGAAGAATTCATGCGAGCCGTTCATCCATGAATCGCGTGTTTGTGCTGTCGCCGGCCGACTGCAACGGCCTGCGCGCCCAATGGCTGCTCAGGAGAGACAGCCGGGCCGATCTGGCCGTGCGTCTGCGCGGTTCCGGAGCGGCACTGGGTGAGGTTTTCAGTTTTTTGAGTGCACTCTATTTTCGCGGCAAGCTCGCCTACGCCCACGCCTTTGCCCAGCCGCCGTCCGCTTGCCCGGGAATTTTAATCATCACGCCCAACACCGGGCTGGTGCCCCACGACCTGGTCATTCAAGGTAAGCAGTTACGCGGCTATGGCCGCGTGCCGATTCACCTCAAGAACCGTCGTTATTGCTCCGCGCTTGAGCAGAGCGCCAAGCGGCTCGCTGGAGCAATCGGCGACGACTGTGAAGTCGTGTTGCTCGGCAGTCTCGCCACAGGGAAATACTTGGATATTTTGACCCCGGTGTTCGCTAGCCGCCTGCGCGTGCCTGCCGAATTCATCGGCCGCGGTGACATGAGCCGGGGTGGTTTACTGCTGCGCTGTGCGCGGGAAAACCGCGAGCTGGATTACATCGATGCCGCCATCCTCTCCGCGTCGATTAACAAGCGCAGCCGCATGAATAAACCAATTCCGCGCTCTTTGCCCGGCCAAGCGGCGATTCGGAAGAACTTGTAAGGGTGACCGGGCCGGTCGCTGCTTCAGGGACTGAATACGCGATATTTTGCAGGCAGCGAGCAAAGAGTTGACCTCGTTCCGGAGTCTACTCGTAAACTGACAAGATTGGTTGGATCTGACGAGATGGAGCCGCGCGCTGAAAGACTAATGCGTGGATTTAATCTTACGGCTTTCCTCCCGTCCCGCGTTTGAGAAAGTCGTCGAACGGCCCGCTGATCCGGATCACTTCGCGTACGGGATAATCGAGCACCGGAAACACCATCACGAAGAGATCGCCGGCGATGCCGAGCTTGCGCGTGTGCTCGTTAACCGGCGGAAACGCCAAGGTGCGCAGCGCCGCCCTGCCGCTGAACGTTGCAAACTCGACGCGCTTCCCATCCGCCGCCAGCGCGAACAGTTTGTGCGAGCGCCGCTGCGCTACGAACAGATGTCCGCCGGGGCTGAAGCTCATCCCCGACGGCAAAGCGCCGGAATAAATCGTCTCACGCTTTCCGCTCGACAGTTGGACCCGCAGGATCTCGCCGTGGCGGTCGATGTGTTCAGAGTCATGAGAGCCGTCGCTGCCAATCCAAAGATTGTCTCTGGAGTCGATAGTCAACGTCCGTCCGCGGCCGATACCGGTAAGCCAGCGCCGGTTTAAAACCTTACCGTTTGGGTCCAGTTTCACAATCACGCCCAAGTCGCTGTCGATGACGTAGACGTTGTCCGCTTGGTCGAAGGCGATGTCTTCGGGATCTTGCAGCAAAGGTTTGCCCGATGGGGCCGGTCCGCCGGCAAATAGAGTCGCCGTGCCGTTTGGATTTAAACGATAAATGCTGCCGTAGCCCGCCGCATGTCTAGTGCTGACAAGTACCTCGCCGCGCCGGTTAACGGCCAACTCGTCCGGGTCGTCCAGCAGCGGGCCGAAGAGAAACTGCTCTTCTGTCGCCGCCGTGATCTTCGCCGGGCCCGGCGGCACCCGGTAAAGTCGCGCATCGCTGCGGCCATAGATTTCCTTTAGACGATTTGCCGTGCGGGCGAAGTAAAGAGTGCCGTCAGGACCGAAGGACATGGCCACGACCGCGGGGATCCCCC
>JAICHC010000740.1 GCA_025922795.1 Candidatus Binatia bacterium
CGCACCTGGGCGGTCTCTTCAAGAACTTCCTGCAGCTTATCCTCCTTCCCCATGAGCTTCAGCTGGTGGCGCAGATTGGAAATCATGCCACCGGGTACCTGATGGCCGTACCAAGCTTGATCGTATTCGCGCGGCATGCCAACCGGCAGTCCTTCGCGCTTTGCAATTTCACTGAAATGGTCGCTCGCCGGCGGCAGGACATCGACGTTGACGAGCGGCTTGTAACCGAGAGCGCGCAGGTTGTGCACCACGTTGAAAACCGAAGGTTGTGACGAGCCGTTGGCGAGCGGCGGAATCGCCGTGTGCACGATACGCACGCCTTCTTTGACGGCTTCGAGTAGATTGAAAGGCGCAAGCCCGTTGTTACAGTGGGCGTGAAACTCCAGAGGCGTGTCGCCGATATTTTGTTTGATGAGCCGCACCAGAGTGCGTGTGCGCTCCGGCGTCAACATGCCGCCGACGTCCTTGAAACAAAGACGATACGGATGACACGCCGCGGCGTCGCGCGCCTTTTGCGCGTAATACTCGTCGGTATGGCGCGGCGAGATCGAATAGATCAGATTCATCACCGTCTCCATGCCGAGTTTGTTGAGCTCCTTGGCCTCCGCATCCAGCAACTGGAAATTGTTCCAAGCGTTCGACGTCCGCGTCAGCGTCACGCCGTACTTCACTACCGTCTTGATCACTAGTCGGCGAATGCAATCGGGAATAAATTCGAAGCCGCTGTGCAGCCCGCCATGATAGCGCAAGCGCGTGTTCCTCACTTCTTTGGTGCCGAGGCGCAGCCAGTCCCAGGGATCTTCCTTGTGTTCGCGAACGAATTTTTTAAACCGCAAACTCAAAAAAAATTCCATGGAATCAAAACCGGCCTCGTCCATGTGCCGCAATGCCGGCAACATCATGCCCGTGGTCATACCGTAGGCCCACAGGCTGATATCACCGTCGCGCAGAGTGGTATCGACGATGCGAACTTCGTCCATAAGACCTCTGCCCCTCCGACCAACCGGTCAAGCGAAACTGGGTCGTTGAATTGATGTTGTAGGATCTAAAATGTTTCAGTTTCGATTTGGATTACTCTAAACCTTGGCGTCTTTGCGCCTTGCGCGAGAAATCCCGGCTTGCCGCCGGCTGGATAATCGCAGCTACAGCGGCGGCGCTTTGACCACGACGGTCGCATCGATATCGGCGATCTTCGGCCGCCCGCATTTCGCCATGGTGATTTCGATTTCCTCGCGGAGAATATCCAAGACGCGAATCACGCCTTTTTCGCCGTCGACCGCCAGCCCCCAAAAAAGCGGTCGTCCAATGAAAACGGCTTTGGCGCCCAACGCCAGCGCCTTGACGACGTCTGCGCCGCGGCGGATACCGCCGTCGAGATAGATCTCCATCCTTCCTTTCGCCGCGTCGACCGCTTCGGCAAGAACTTCAACTGTCGCGAGTGTGTTGTCCAGATGCCGCCCGCCATGATTCGAAACGATCACCGCGTCTGCGCCGACCTCAGCGCATAACTCCACGTCCTCTCCGGTCATGATGCCTTTGGCGACAACGGGAAGAGCGGCTCCGGATTTGATCCATTCCAAATCTTTCCATGTGGCGGCAGGATCGGAGCCCTCGCCGGCGCGCCCGGCAGGGCGCGGTGTTGCGGCGCCGGTTTTTGGATAATTAACTCCGCGAGTTCGTCGGTAGTTGTTGCGAATGTTGCGCTCCCGTTTGGGCGGCCATTGCGAATCGAGAGTGACGACGACTGCTTCATAGCCATTGTCTTTGGCGCGCTTGAGCCATTCTTTTGTCATTTGCTTATCCCGGAATGGATACATCTGTACCCATAGATGGCCGTTCGCTGATCTTGCCAGATCTTCAAAGGACGTATTGGAATTGGCACTTACGGCGAGCACAGTGCCGCAGGCTGCCGCGGCGCGATAGGTCGCCAATTCCCCTTCCGGATGTGCCCGTTTATGGCCGCCGCAAGGCGCGATCAATACCGGCAATTTCACCTTTGTGCCAAGCACGGTCGTTGAGAGATCCGGCCCGCTCACGTCGCGCAGCACGCGCGGGCGCAGCGCCCAGGACGCGTAGGCCCGGCGGTTGCGATCGACGCTAATCTCATCGGTCGCGCCGCCGGCGATGTAGTCGTATTCCTCCTTGGGCAAACACTCCTTGGCAAAATCTTCAAACTCAAAAAGATTGATCGGCTGCGGAGTCGTGGTCATGAAATCCTCCGGGTGTAAGTTTTAATTTCATCCTGCAACGGTCGCGGTGAAGAAATCGTTTGAATCGTCACGAATGGCATCGCCATCCCAGAAAACTTCAACTCAACTTAATATCGCGTCTTCGCCGAAGCGTCCAGGGTGTTCGCGGCTCGATGCGCCGAACACCATCTTAAACTCACAGGATGCCATTCCGGCTGTGCGGATCTTTCGCCTCAGGTCGGGGAGTCTTCGCCAGAGACGCCGAGCCGGCGCATAAAGCAATCTATTTGTCTTCAAAAGCCGCGAGATTCGCGAACCGCGGGGCTGCACGAACTCGGATAAGTTTAAACGGGGTCCTCGTCGAGGAGTTTGCAATAGTAACGCCAGTTTGAACGGGTATGAACCGCTCTCGTACCGGGACGCGCCTTGCCAACGAGGATATCGATATCCTCCGGC
>JAICHC010000741.1 GCA_025922795.1 Candidatus Binatia bacterium
ACCTTCATTTCCCGCTGGCGCGCCGACACTCGGTCCCACACGTGACCACCCTACATGGACGGCTCGATCTTCCCGACCTTATGCCGGTTTACAAGAAATTCAGCGAAATGCCGGTCGTTTCGATCTCGAATGCGCAACGCAAACCTCTTCCTCGTGCCAACTGGCAGGGAACGGTTTATCATGGCTTGCCAGCCGATCTTTACGATTGCGGAGAAAAGCCGGGCGAGTATCTAGCGTTCGTGGGCCGAATCTCACCCGAAAAGAGGCTCGATCGTGCAATCGAAATCGCCGCTCGCTTCGGCATGAAACTTCGCATCGCCGCGAAGACCGATGCCGCTGATCGAGAATATATGGAGCAGGTCATTAGACCGATACTGCGCAACTCCTCGGCTGAGTTCATCGGCGAGATCGGTGAAAGCGAAAAAAAAGAATTTCTCGCGAATGCTTTCGCCTTATTGTTTCCCATCGATTGGCCGGAACCATTCGGCTTGGTGATTATCGAGGCGATGGCATGCGGCACTCCAATCATCGCCTATCGCTGTGGGTCGGTGCCCGAGTTGATCCAGGAGGGTATCACGGGATATATCGTCGATGACGTCGATGGCGCCCTTCAGGCACTTGGTAAAGTTTCAAGCTTTGACCGACGGCGCTGCCGCGGGGTTTTCGAAGAACGTTTTAGTGCCTCTCGCATGGCGCAGGATTACCTGAGCATCTATCGCCGTGTAATCAAAGCTTCAGCTGATCACGAGGCTCGCATCGCCCTTGCGGCGCTCGACTCCGATACCCTGAAAAGTACGATCGACTACCAGGTCGAGAAGTGACGAGTCGAACCGCAAGTTTTTCAAATATATCTGATTGATGCATTCGGGCAGAATAGGCGAATCGAAGTGAACCTTGCCCTCGCTCGCATGAACCGAGAGTCCCAAACACGCTTGCAGCAATAGGAACACCGAGCCCGCCGCCCATGCCTGGGGCGCACAGGCAACCGGATAGAGAGTCGGTCCTTCACCTTCGCGCCTGGGAAATCCACAGAAAAGCTCCGGCAAACGATGCATTTCAAAATAGAGGCTGGCCTCGAACAATCCGGTGATCACCTTGGCTATCGGTTCTTTCAAACCATATCGAGCAAAGCCTGCGGCGATCACCGCATTATCGTGCGGCCAAACCGATCCGTTATGGTAGGACATGGGATTGTAACGCATTTCGTTGGCCGCCAATGTCCGGATTCCCCAGCCGGAAAAGAAATCCTCGCTCATCAACGTTTTTGCCGTACGCTGGGCATACTCGTCAGTGGCAATACCGGCAAACAGACAATGGCCCGCGTTCGATGCTCGCACCCTGCAAGGACGCTTTTGTTGGTCGAGCGCCAACGCATAGATAGAAAGCTCGTCACACCAGAACACTTGGTTAAATTGTTCTTTGAGTCGCTCGGCCTCGCTAACGAGCCGCACGGCTTCATCGCTATGGCCGAGGAGAGCCGCGATCCCTGCCGCCGCATGTTTGGCGGCGTAAACGTAACCCTGAACTTCGCACAGCGCCAGTGGTCCCTCCGTGAGAGTTCCGTCTTGATGGAAAACGGAATCCCACGAATCTTTCCAGCCTTGCTGGACTAAACCGTGCGATGAGCGGCGCAAGGTTTCGACAAAGCCATCACCGTCGACGTCGCCGTATTCTTTAATCCAGTGTAGCGCGCGCTTGACGTGCGGCCAAATCCAGTGCGCGAATTCACCATCGTTGGTGCGCGCGATGTAAGCGCCGGCGAGCATGACAAACAAGGGCGTGCTGTCGGTGCTGCCATAATAGCGGTCAAAAGGGATTTCACCCAAAGCGGCCATTTCTCCGCGACGCATCTCGTGCAGAATCTTTCCGGGTTCGGCGTCGCGTTCGGAGATGACTTCGGTCGCTTGGGTCTGCGCCAGATACGTCAGCACACCGCGCGCGATCCGGGGGAAAATCCATAAGAGCTCCCATGATGTCAGAATTCCATCCCGGCCGAACACCGTGCTGAACCAGGGCACTCCCGCGTAAGGGTAGAGATTTCGGCTGTCGGTAATCATCATGTGAATATCCGCGTAGGAGCGGTCGAGCCAGCCGTTGAATTCATGGTTCGAAGTGCGGATTTGGCACTCCTCGGCCTTGTATGCGGTCAGCGCCTGCTCCGCGTCTTTCAACGCCAGCTCAACGGGACGCCGAGCCGGAGCTGAATGATTCGATCGACACGCATAGGAGATTAAAAATGCCTCCTGCTTTTTAGGATCAAGAACCCTTTGAAAGGACGCTTGGGCGGTGGTCAGGTTCTCGGGGGCCGGAGAAAACTCGATGATGGTTTGGCGAACGATCTCATCCAAACCAAGATAGCTCAAGGTCACGCAGTTACCATCGATCTCATCTTCCAGGCGGATCCCGCGCTTCTCTCTCTTGACGCCGCGCACCTCAAAGATGTCGGCAAAATCCGCGTCGAAGTGAATCGCAAAAGAAATCTCTACCGGTGACAAGCTATAATTGATCAGTTGCAGCCGCTCATAACACACAGCCTGCCAAATGAATTTCGAGCGATAGAGATGCACATCGCCGCGGCGCAATGCGATCGTGCCGTCGACGTAAACATCGGGATTGGTCAGATCGACGG
>JAICHC010000742.1 GCA_025922795.1 Candidatus Binatia bacterium
AGGCACCAGGACTCAAAGGACGCTTTCGCACCCACGCCCATAATTAAGCACTCGGGGCGTGGCTCGGGTGGTGGCCGATGACGCCCAGACGCTTTGCCTGGGCTTGGAACGAGTCGTCCCTTCGTGTCCAACAAACCCTGTTGTCTAGATACTTATGAACTCCTCAATAGCAGCCCGGATTGGAGGCTGCTCAAAAAGATCTCAGAGGCGAGGCGCGAGCACAAAGTGGAGTGTTGGAGAATTGGGTCTTGAACCCCATCACTCCAGTCCAGATAATGCGATTGAGCGCAAACGAAGCACATGAGTTTGCAGCCTGCGCTAGGCTCGCGAGGCGCGCGTGATTGCCTGCTTGAGCTGCGCGATAAACGCTCCCGCTCTTTTGGCCTTTTCTCTGCTCCCCTTGGCTTTTTCAATCCTCTCGACCAACGCGCTCCCGACGACCGCTGCGTCGGCGAAGCCGGCGATCCAGGCGGCCTGCTTCGGCGTCGAGATGCCGAAACCGACGCCCACGGGCAGTGCCGAAGCCCTGCGCACACGCTCGACTTGCGCGCGTAGGCTATGGTCGAGCGCGCGACGCGATCCGGTCACGCCGGTGACTGAAACATAATAGATGAACCCGCGGCCTTTCCGCGCCACCAGCCGGATGCGGTCGGGCCCGCTGGTCGGCGACAACAGAAAAATCAAATCGAGTCCGGCGGCATCCGTCCAGCGCTGTAGCTCAGCGCTCTCTTCCGGCGGTAGGTCGACACAAAGGACCCCGTCGGCGCCCGCCTCCACCGCCTCGCGGGTAAATTTTTCCAGGCCAAAACGAAATATCGGGTTGAAATAGCCAAAGAGAATGACCGGGACCTCGGAACCGGCGCGGAACTCGCGCACTAGACGAAAAATAGCCGGCAAAGAGATCGGCTTTTTGAGCGCGCGTTCGGAAGAGCGCTGGATGGTTGGCCCGTCGGCGGTTGGATCGGAAAACGGGATGCCCAACTCGATGCAATCGGCGCCGCCTTGCTCAAGCGCCCGCATGATCTTTAAGGTCGTGGCAAGATCGGGATCTCCGGCGGTGATGAACGGAATGAGCGCCGCTTCACGGCGCTTTTTCAATTCGCTTAGAGTCCTCTTTATCCGGCTCATGCTCAGTCGTTCGTTCAAAGGTTCAAACGTTCAAAAGATCCATTCGGCTCGAATTCGCAGTTCAAAAGAGGAGGGGCGAACCCGGAGTAGCCAAGACACCCGAGTGTTCAGGTTCAAAGTTTTTTTTGGGCGCGTGGCACGCCGCCTCATTTGCTTAATGGGGTATGCGCACGGCACCGATAGCTGCTTCTCGCTCAGAGGCAGAACCCCATTGTCTTCGCTACGGAAGGTTTGCTCCTCCCTCATCTTCCTTTCACCTGCGGAATTCGAGTCCAATCGGTGCCGAGGACGTTGAACATTTGAACTCTTGAACGTTTTCTACAGCCTCACTCCGAGATACTCGCCGACCGTCAGCATGTCCTTATCGCCCCGCCCCGAGAGATTGACGATGATGATCTGCTGCTTGGGCAGTGTTGGCGCCAGCCGGGCAACCGCCGCGATCGCATGGGCGCTTTCGAGCGCGGGAATAATGCCTTCAATTTCGGCGAGCAGCTTGATCGCGGCAATCGCCTCGCGATCGGTTGCCACATCGAACTCCGCCCGGCCGCAATCGCGCAAATAACTCAGCTCGGGGCCCACTCCAGGATAGTCCAAGCCGGCGGCGATAGAATGAGTTTCGGTGATCTGGCCGCGCCCATTTTGCAGCACGTAACTCTTGCTGCCGTGCAGCACGCCGACGGCGCCGCCCTGGATCGAAGCTGCATGTTTGCCGCTGCGAAGCCCGTGGCCGGCGGCTTCGACGCCGAGCATTCTTACCTTGCGATCGCGCACAAATGGATAGAAAAGCCCCATGGAATTGCTGCCGCCGCCGACGCACGCCACCAGCCAATCCGGCAGCCTGCCCTCTTTATGCAAAATCTGCCGGCGCGCCTCTCTGCCGATGACCGATTGAAAATCGCGCACCATCATCGGATAGGGATGTGGACCGGCAACCGAACCGATTAAATAATAAGTGTTGCGCACATGAGTCACCCAATCGCGCAACGCCTCGTTCATGGCGTCTTTCAGGGTCCGGCTACCCGCGCTGACAACGCGAACCTGCGCGCCCAGGAGCTTCATGCGAAAGACGTTCAGCGATTGGCGCTCGACATCTTCTGCGCCCATGAAGATCTCGCACCGAAGGCCAAAGCGTGCCGCCACCGTGGCGGTCGCCACGCCATGTTGACCGGCGCCGGTTTCGGCGATGATGCGCTGTTTACCCATGCGCCGCGCCAGCAGGATTTGACCGATGGTGTTGTTGATTTTGTGCGCGCCCGTATGGCATAGGTCTTCGCGCTTGAGATAGATTTTCGCGCCGCCGAGCTTCTCGGTGAGGCGCTCGGCGAAATAGAGCGGGGTCTCCCGTCCGGCGTACTCACGCAGGTAGAATTGAAATTCTCTGCGAAATGCACGATCACGCCGTGCCAGGGCGTAGGCCCGCTCCAATTCGGTCAGCGCGGGCATTAACGTCTCGGCAACGTAACGGCCGCCGTAAACGCCGAAGTGGCCGCGCCGGTCAGG
>JAICHC010000743.1 GCA_025922795.1 Candidatus Binatia bacterium
ATACAGGTTTTGAACAGCTCGGGATGCTCCAGCGCCAGGCGGGCCACCAGGTACGCTCCGCGCGAATGCCCCACGGGATGCACATTCCGTAGTCCCAACGTTTTTAAAAAGCCGTAGGCGTGCTCCACCACGGCAGCCATCGTGTAGTCCTCGTCGGACTTGGGATTGTCGGTGAACCCCTGGCCGATTTTGTCGACCGCAAAGACATGAAACCGCTCTGCCAGGCCGTCGAAATTCAAACTCCAGTCCTCGGCGCAATCCGCGGCATCGTGAGAGCCAAAATTACCGCCGTGAAATAAGACCACCACGGGTCCGCTGCCTTTCTCGAAATAACGTGTCTTAATGCCCTCGACGTCAATGTATTTTTCTCCGGTCATCATGGTTTACTCCTATTGTGAAACAGTGAGGGGAACCTGGGGTCAAATTATTTTTGGCATTCGACAAAAAGGTTCTGAAGATTCTGCGTGTTATCAACGGGCAGGTTTCGCTTCCTCTCCTCGATATCGTCTCGGTTGAGGAAGACAATGACACAACCTCCGTGCGGAATGTCGGAGCCGTAAATCCAGCGGTCGTCGCCGCTGCGCTGTGATGGCGCGCGTTACAGAGGCCTGATCTGCACCTTACGCCATTTGATGGCGCCTCCGGGGGTTCCTTTTTCACGGTTGCCAAACTGCAGTGAGATCGGACCTTCCGCGAACTGGGTGTGCTGGACATCGGCGGTCTTGGTGCCATTGAGCACGAGCGTGAGATGCGAGCCTTTGGCCGTAATCTCATAGGTGTTCCATTTGCCGCCCGCTTTGGGCATCGGCGATACCTTGGAGAAATTGACGATGGCCCCAGTGCCGCCCTCCGGCTCCGGGCGCTGGTCGTAGATATTCGCCTCGTAAGCGGTTTTGGATCCGATCGTTTTGGGATCGGATATGCGAAAAAAAATGCCGCTGTTCGTGGTGTGGTCGGCCCAGAACTCGGCCCGGATCTGGAAGTCCTTGTAAGAGTTCTTCGAGATCAGGTGGCCGCCCTTTCCTTTGTCGGCCACGATGGCGCCGTCCTCGGCCCGCCAATTGGCATCGCCGATCCGGTTCCAGTTGTCCAGGGTTTTGGGGTTCGAGCCGTCAAGAAGCGTGATCCATCCCGCGTCACCTTGACGAGACGTCTGTGATGAACAGCCCAACACCGTGAGTCCGGTAACAAGCAGCAGCCCCATGGCAGTGGCAGACAAGCTTTTCATTGCGATCCCCTCCTTGATTGATAGAGATTTCGTTTTGACCGTTAGTTCACTGTCGCGCCCACCGGAATCTTCGCGGTCTCTTTTATAATTGGGCAACAGGCCCTAAAGCAATATGGAAATGGGATCGTATAGCAGAATGCGAGCATCTCGGATCGAACCAACGTAGCGACCTGATCTTAATCTAAATCTCCAAAATGGGTTGATATAGACGCTTAGAAGTGGCTTTTTGGTAGCTCAAAGCACGGTCCAAGGCCCGGAAGCGACGCTTCGTTCCAGTCGTTCAACCGCTTCGCCCGCTCAGTCGTAAGGAAAGCTAACTCAGGCATTTGACTTGCGTTTGCAAAAGAAACTGGCCCTCAATCAACAAACAAACGTCAGAGCTGCTCTAAATAGGGGCCGATAGGCAGTATAGATATAGGGGAGATAACAATGACACGCATTTCGATTCTGTCGCGCGACGACATGAACGATGAACAGCGCGCCGTGATTGACGCGTCCAAGGCCAACGGCAAGCCGCATGGCGGGCCATTTTGGGCCTATATCCGCAATCCCAAACTGATGCAGAACGTCCAGAACATAGGAGCTTGTATCGCCGACAGCACGCTATCGACCCGCGAACAGCAGATCGTCACCTTGACCGTGGCGCGGTTCTGGAACGCCAATTACCTTGGGCCGCTCAATGCCGCAACGCTCTTAAAGTTGGACTCACGCAGGAAGAGATTGACGCCATCAATGCGCGCGGCGCGCTGCCGACCGATGACAAGCGCGAATTACTCGCCCATCAAATCGCGAACGAACTGCTCGCCAACAAGGGACTATCCGATGCTACCTATGCATCCGCCGAAGCAACCTTTAGCACTGAAGAGCTGGTAGCTTTGGTTGCACGGATTGGCTCGTTCTCGATGACTTGTTGCACCGCCAACGCGTTCGATATCACGCCGCCCGATGAGGCACCTGCCCGGCTGAGCCCCATAGAAAACCCGTTGGAGCTCAATTGACAGCGAGCCAAAAACCGGACGTCGTGCCACTCCAGCGCCACTGGTCGCTGTGTTGACCATGGCTGCTCTTGTTGCAGTCACAGCGCCTGCTCGGCTATCTTCCGAGCGTGTTCAATCAAATGTGGAGTTGAATTCCACTTCTATCTTCGAAGGAGAATCCCGTGGCGGATTTATTCCGGTTGTCGGCGAGTGAAGCGGCGGCGCGCATTCGCGAAGGCAAACTCACGTCCGAAGCTCTGGTGCGCTCCTGTCTCGAGCGGATCGATGCGCGGGAATCGCAAGTCGAAGCATGACGAGGCTCGGGGTCACTCATGAAAAGCTTGTCAAGGGTCTAGTTGCTAGACGCACCTCTTTTAGTGGGGCGGAGGTTGAGCTTCCAACCCCGTGTC
>JAICHC010000744.1 GCA_025922795.1 Candidatus Binatia bacterium
ACCAGCGTGAGTCCGTCCTTTCCGGACATCGGGAAACTGAGTGCCGTGCTCCTGATGACGTTTTGCGTCGATCCGGCTTTCCAATTTCGGGAGGCGGCGATTGCCGGCGCTTCGTAGTCGAGCATGGGAAGTTGGCCGGCCGATTCGACCGCGTAGTAACCCTGGCGCGACTGAACATCGACGTTCCCACGACCCACTTTGACACTTATTCGGCGGAACCGACCGTCGTAGTCTTTGTTTTTGGGTGCGTAGGTAAGCAGGTAATAGCCATTCCTGTCATCATCGATCCGGCGCAGTCCGGACACGAGATCGTTGGTATTGTTAATTAGAAAGCCGCCGGTTTGGTCCGACAACGAGCCGAGGCCGCTGCGAGGATCGAACTTTAGCAAGTCTTCGTTGCGTTCGAGCGATCTCATGTAAGGGCCGCTGCTGACACGGTCACTGCTGCGCGCTTGTTGCGCCATACGCGCGGCGGCGATCGAGTTGATCTCTCGCGCCGCTTCGGCGGTCCCGCTTTCGATGCGCAATCCGGCGGCGTCGATTGAATAGATGCTCACATTCGCGCGGTTCGCAGCGTTAATTACCGTCGGAAACTTTTGCTGCACGTCCGGCGGCAACTTCAAACCTTCCGAAAAGAAGATGATCGTTTTGCGTCCCGGCAACTTTTGCATTGGGCTGATCACGGCGAGGAGACTATTAATCGTTGAATGTCCCTCCTGGTCGCGCTCGAGACGCTCGTATGCCTGCAGCATCCGCGTTTCCATCTCGACGAACTGCTGCGTGAGCATTGCCTGACCGCCGGCTGCGGCTGCTTCGGAAGCTCCGGCATTGTCACGAGCGGCGCCTGCTGCCGCAACGGCACTCATGGATGTTGCCATCTGCTGATCCAGGTTGCCGCTACGCTCGATGTTCGCTCTAACCCTTGCTGCATCCGCCCCTGATGATGAGATGGCGGTCCCGGTGGCGTGCTCGACCGCGTCTTTGACCAGGAGCGCGTCCTCAGTGAAACTCTGAAACGTGCGCAATGCCTGATCGATTCCAAAGACACCGGTAAATCCGCCACTCACCATGCCTTCATGCGCATAAGCAAGACCCGCTTTTCGTGCCAGCGCCCGGGCCTCGGGCGACAGGCGGTCAAACACCAGCGCCGTAACCGCGGGGGTAGAACGCTTGACGGGAGATGGAGTTGTCGCCGCGTCGGGCGCGTTTGATTTGGACTCCGATTTAACGGGCGGAGCTTCTCTCGTTATGAATCGAAACGACTCGACTTTCTGCGCCACACCGTCCTCAAAAATCTCGAAATCCGCTGCTTTGAGATCCTTAACCGGACGTCCCTTTTTATCCTTGACCACAATGTCCAACTGAACTTCATTGCTGCGCACACGAACCACGTCGTCCTGGTCCTGGGAGGCTGTCGTTTGACCGCACACCAGGGCCGGAGAAAACCAGACCGTGATTGCCATGATGAGGCTCAGAAGTGATTTCATTCCAACGCAGTATAGTTGAATGTCGAGACCAGAAGAAGGGCAAAAATGGGGTGAATACTGTATAATCCCGGGCATCTTAGGCTCGCCCGGATTTCATAAATGGCAATTAAAAAATTGCGTAGTAAAGCGGTTGTATTTATCTCAATTTTTATCCTGGGAGCGCTGTTTTCCGAGAGTGCATCGGCACAGGGCTCAGCCGCAGTCGAGCAGGAATTCGAGCGTGCCACTCAGTTGCATCAGTCGGGAGATTTGCAGGGTGCCGTGCGCGCGTATGTCGCGATTCTGGAGAAGTACCCGGCGCGAATCGACGTGCGATCAAATCTCGGTGCCGCCTATTCGGCTTTGGGCCGCTATGAACAAGCGATCGAACAGTACAAAAGAGCTCTCCTCGTCGACGGCACAAACCCCGCTATCCGTTTCAATCTGGCGTTGGCGTACTACAAAGCGGCGTGGTTCGGTGAAGCCGCGGCTGAGTTGGAACGATTTCTGAAGGCCGTGCCGAACAGTCCGCAAACGGCCAATGCGCAGTTGGTGCTGGCGGATGCTTACGTCAGGCTCGGCGAATACAAGAAAGTTATCCAGGCACTGTCACCGCTCGCGGATGCCGATCCTTCAAACCGAACACTCGCCTATCTACTTGGCAGCGCATTGATCGGCGACGGTCAACTCGATAAGGGGCAGGCCATTATCGATCGATTGTTTCGTCATGAAGACTCTGCCGAGGCGCACCTGTTGATGGCTTCAATTCTGTTACTGGCGGACGATGCTCAAGGCGCTCTCAAAGAAGCGCAGCGCGCGATCGAGTTGGATGCGAAACTTCCGGGACTACAGGCGTGGCACGGCCGCGTATTGATGCGCCTGGGTGATACGGAAAAGGCCAAGACAGCTTTCAAGACTGAACTCGCCGCGAACCCCAACGACTTCGAGTCGCACCTTTATCTCGGGATGCTGCTCCGTCACGATAAAGAGATCGAGGAAGCGCTCAGTCACTTGAAACGCGCGGTCCAACTGCGGCCCAGGGAACAATACGCTCGCTATCATCTAGCCGCGGTCTACGCAGCCGGCGGCAAACCGGCGGACGCACTGCCCCTGCTCGAAGGCGTTTTGAAGGAGCATGCTG
>JAICHC010000745.1 GCA_025922795.1 Candidatus Binatia bacterium
AACCGAAACCCGCGGCCACGGCACCTATCCTTTTCCGGGTACCCACGACATCGACTCGATCAAGCTCAAGGATTTTCCGGCGTACTCCGAGTTCCCCTGGGCCAAGGGCCTGCGCGGCGGCGCGCGCCTGTTCAAGGTGGTCTACGACAATGTCCATGCGCGAGGGATCGAGGGCATGCTTTCGACGCCGGCGAAAGAATTGATCGTCGGTCGTGACGGCGACGTGATCGGCCTGATCGCCGAGCGCGATGGCCGCGATCTACGGATCAAGGCAAAGAAAGGCGTCATTCTCGCCTGCGGCGGCTACGAGAACGACGACAGCATGAAGCTTCAGTACTTCGAAGCGCAGCCGGTCTATCCGGTTTATCTTGGCAATACCGGCGACGGCATCAAGATGGCGCAGAAGGCCGGCGCCAACCTCTGGCACATGTGGCATTTCCACGGCGGCTATGGGTTTAAGTTCGCCGAGCTGCCGTTCGCCATCCGCCACGTCTGGGCGGGACCGCGGAACGAAAATCGGAAAATGATCTGGATCGCCGTAGACAAGTTCGGCAAGCGCTTCATGGACGAGTATCCGCCGGCGCCCCAGGACACCGGAACTCGCGCGCTGGAATTTTACGACGCCGATATTCAGGATTACCCGCGCATTCCCTGTTATCTGATCTTCGACGAGGAAGGACGTAAACTTGGTCCCGTCGGGATCCCGATCGTCAACGACGAGCGCTATGACGCGAGTTGGAGCGCCGACAATCTCGCCGAGATCGACAAGGGATGGATCAAGAAAGGCAACTCTCTCGAAGACATCGCCGCGCAGATCGATGTCAATCCCAAGGTGTTACGTGAAACCGTCGAGCGTTGGAACACCCTCTGCAGTGAAGGCCAGGACAAGGACCACAAGCGTCCGCCCAAAACCATGATGCCAATCGCCAAGGCACCGTTTTACGTGGTAGAGGCTTGGCCGATTGTCAACAATACTCAGGGCGGGCCGGAGCACGACGTCGAGCAGCGCGTGCTCGATCCCATGAAAAAACCGATTCCGCGTTTGTACGTCGCCGGCGAGATTAGCTCGATCTACGGCCACCTCTATTTGGAGGCCGGTAATATCACCGAGTGCTTCGTCGCCGGTAAAATCGCCGGACAAAACGCTGCGCGGGAGGCACCGTGGAGTTGAAAAGTGAAAACTCGCAAGCGCCGTGACCGTGAAATCCACACGAGCACGAACAAGCTACACTAACACGAATTCAAGCGAAGTGATTGAGCCCAACGGAGCACATGGCTCTTTTACAGTAGCTTGCTAGTCTAGAGCTTTTTTCCCCAGAGTTTTGCGAAGAATCCTTCGTCAACCAGCTCCTGCACCAGGCTATTGTCGAAGAACTGCTCCGGCTTGGCTTGTTTCGCCTTGGGGTTAGTCCGGGCGATTTGATCCAAGGTCACCTGAAACGCCGGCGTCTTCACGAAGGGGGTTTTTTCCATGAAGTCGTAGCCGTATTGGATGCTGCCGTCGAGCATGCCACGATCGTTGATCTTCGTGTATTTGGCGAAAATCGCGCGCGTTTCCTCTTTGCGCGTGTGCATGAAATGGATCGCCCGGCCGTAGGCCCGTACGAAGGCTTTAGCTTGGGGTCGGTAATCCTTTATCCATTTTCGCGAAGTCGTCAGGCCGATGTGCATAAACGGAATTTCTTCGTTGGCGAGATTGGCGATCATCCGCATCCCCGCCTGCTGGGCGAGATAAACCATCGGTTGGGACATGGGCGCCGCGTAAACCGTTTTCTTTGAAAGTGCCGCCGCCAACTCGGGCATTCCGCCGATTTGTATGAAGGGCACATCCTTTGCGGGCTCTAGGCCGTATTTGGAAAGCAGCATGCGCATGCCGAAATCTGTCGAGGCGCCGAAGCGGGTCACGCCGACGACTTTCCCTTTGAGTTCATTCACGGTCTTAATCTCGGGCGCGGCCATCACATAAAAAGCGACCACGTTGGTGATCGCGCCCATGGCCACTAGGTCACCGCCGCCGAGCCCGACGTCGACGATCACCTGGCTGTTAGCGCCCGAAAGCACGATCTCGCCCGCCAAGGTTGCCCGCGCCACAGTCGGCGAGCTGGCGATGTACACGAGCTGAATGTCCAAGCCCTCCTGCTTCCAAAAACCGGCGTCGTTCATCACCCAGAATGGTGAATTGAGCGCGCTCACCGCCGACCAGGCGACGACGAATTTCTCGCCTCGCGCAGCCTGAGGCGCCGCTACAGCGCCGAGAAATACGCTCAGCACCAGACAAACAATCCGCACACGAGTAGATTTTCCGTTTGACGTGGTTTTTTTCATGAGCATCCTCACCATTCCCGTAGCCCTGACCCGGAGACAAATACCTATCATCGCCGAACAATAACGGTCAACCAACCGCCGTGTTCGCGCAGATCTTCAACGTTTAGCGATCACGGCACATAGATCGCGGCGGGAATTTCTTGCATTCGCGCGCGCCGTATCCTATGGTCCGGATCTTAGCAACTTTGGATCATGAGCATTCGCAACAAAGCCGCTATTGTCGGCATCGGCGAAACTCCGACCGATCGTTCAGGATCAAAACCCGGCGAGCCGCGGAAAT
>JAICHC010000746.1 GCA_025922795.1 Candidatus Binatia bacterium
CGGCAGCACAAGATGATAAAGCCGGCTCCATGGGTCGTTTAGATCGCCTCCGCCGATAACGGGAAACCATTGAAACTTGAAAGAGAGAAAGAAGATCAGAAGAATGCCCAGATAAAACGACGGCACCGACAGCCCCGCCAGCGAGATGATGCGGCCGACATAGTCGACCGAGCTGTTGCGATGGCGCGCCGTAAAGACGCCGAGGGGAATGCCGAAAAGCAAACCGATGGCCGAGCCGGCGATCGTCAGATCCAAGGTGTAGGGCATGGCGCGCAGCAGCTGCGGCAGGATCGGCTGGCGATTGGCCATCGACAACCCCAGATCGCCGGTCACCAAGCCGCTCATGTAATTGCCGAACTGTTGCGGCAGCGGCCGGTCCAGCCCCCAGTTGCGGCGAAACTGTTCAAGCGCCTCAGGTGGCGCTTCGTCGCCGAGGATTGCGTAGGCAGGGTCGCCGGGCAAAACCCGCATCACCAGGAATATGAAAACCAACACGGCGAACATCGTGGGCAGTGCCCACAGACTGCGCCGGATACAGTAGGCCAGCATCGTCCGCCTCCAGCCGGTTGTCAAAACTTTAGATCGAGACTGACCCTCCACAGATTAGGTCAGGCGGGCATTCCACTTGATCGGCAAGCCGCCGCTCAAAGACGCCTCCAGTTTGGTGAAACCCAGATCCACCTTGGCCTTGCGCGCGACCACCGTGTTGAGAATATGGGTGGGAACAGCGGCGACGTCCTCGAGAATCTTGATCTGTGCCTCACGCCAGAGTTTCTTTTGGATTTCGAGATTGGTTTCCGCTTGGGCGCGCTTGAGCTCGGCGTCGGCGGCGGAGAAATGGGAAAAATTGCGCTTGCCGCCACCCAGGAAGAACTCCTCGAGAACGAAATTCGCCGTCGGGAAGCGGGTGGCGGCGCGCAGCACCAACGGATTGCTGCCTTCGTCGTTCTTGGTATGCCACGCCGGATGGGCGATGACGCTCAGATTGATTTTGATGCCGACCTGACCCAGTTGGTTTTGAATGATCTCCATGGGACGGCGAAACTGTGGCCGCTCGCTGATGTACACCGGGTCGATGCTAAAACCGTTGGGCACACCGGCTTCGGCCAAAAGCTTCTTGGCCCGCGCCGGGTCATGGTTGTATTTAAGCTTTTCCGGCACCGGGTCCAGGCCGCCGACGAACTGCGCCGGGATGACCGAATAGAGCGCCTCGGCCACGTCCTGGCCGATGAACCGCACGATGTCGTCGCGGTTGATGGCATAGGCGATGGCTTGGCGCACCCTGAGATCGTTCAGTGGCTTGCGGTTGCGGTCGATGTGCAGCTTGTGGACACTCGCCGGGCCGAAGGACTCAATGACGACGCCGCTGCCTTTCACCTGGTCGATTGAGCGCTGCTCGCGGTCCACGTCCATGATATCCAACTCTCCCGCTTTGAAGGCGAGAGTGCGGCTGCTCGGATCGGGCAGCATGCGGAATTCGACTTTCTCAAAGCCCGGCTTGCCGCGAAAATAATTTTCATTGCGCAACAGGACGAGCTTCTCTTGCGAAATATACTCGTTGAACTCATAGGGTCCGGTTCCTACGGGCGTCGTCTTGAGCTTATCTCCCAACTTTTCAGCGGCCTTCTTACTCAACACCATACCCGCCTGCCAGTCGAGCACCGTGGGCAACAGGAACAATGCCGTTTGCGGACTTTTAAGATGCACACGCACGGTATGCTTATCCAACGCTTCGATTTTGCCGAAGGGTTGATAGCTCTTGTAGTAAACGTTGGTTTTCTTGTCCTTAGCCCTCTCCAAAGAGAAGATCACGTCGGCAGAGGTGAACTCGCCGTAGCCTTGGTGGAACTCAACACCTTTGCGAAGCTTAAACGTCCAAGTCTTGAGATCCTTCGAGGACTCCCAACTCTCCGCCAAGTCGGGTTCGAGCCTTTCAGCGTTGACCTCGCCCGGCGTCGTACGGACTAGGCCGTTGAAAATAGCCGCCAGCACGGTCTTGTCGTTGGAATTGGGCCCGGCCATGGGATCGAGCCTGCGAATATCTCTGGAATTGACGCCGTAGCGTAGAGTCGCTCCGGCCGCGTGAACCCAAATCGGGTCGAGCGCGCTAAATCCCATCGCGGTACCGCTTATGATTCCTAGTTCCTTCAAGAATGTCCGACGGCCAATTTGATTCATAACGGCCCTCCTTTGTCTGTCGATCCTTTAACGATGACAAACTCTCTTGCCCAAGCCTTTGCCGGCAACGCCAGGAGTCGTGGAGACAGAATGCAGCGAACCAGATCTTCGCACGTTGCGATTTATCGCTATACACTGCAATTCGAATGCCAATGCGGGTGAGAATGAAAATAGCCGTGGAAAAACGGAAAGTTAAATCGGGAAAAATTTTAGCCGATTTGCAGATCCTCCATCAGATGTGCATGTAAGCCACACAAGTCATAAAGAATTCCGTCAATTGTGCACAAACTTTACACAACAAATATCTCAGACCGTGAGAGAGAAAACGAAGACAATGCTTCTACAACAATATCAGTGCTGCAAGTCGAATTTCGTGCGTAATTTTTTCACACTGAAAACACAAAACAGCAGTCTTCGTTTTCTATAC
>JAICHC010000747.1 GCA_025922795.1 Candidatus Binatia bacterium
ATTCCAAAGGAGTGGTTCGCTGGAAATTTATCGAGGTCGACTACAAGAAGCGGCCGAGCAACGAACAGATTCGCCAGCAGCTCGCCAAGATCAAATAATCGAAGCGCTCAGATGACGCCGGTCGCGGTCATGGATGTTCCAGGACGTAAGCACGCATCAACCGGCAGCACTTCGCGCCGCTCAATCGATCGAATCTGCCAGAGCGTCCTTAGTGATCAGCCAGGCAAGCGAGCCGTTGGCCGGACGAACCTTTGCGGCGGGTAATTCCGCCGTTTCCGACCCACGCAAGATGCGCCGTACGACGTCGGCTTTGCTCGCACCGGAAACCAAAAACGTCACCTGAGCGGCGGCGTTGATCACCGGCAGAGTCAGCGTCAAGCGATGGGCTTTCAGTTTTTCGACGTAGTCCGCCACGACGAAGCGTTCTTGCTCGTCCAACGCTGCGCTGCCGGGAAACAGCGAGGCGGTATGGCCGTCCGCGCCGACACCGAGCAGGATCAAATCAAATCGCGGCATCTGTCCCGGCGCCGGCGCAAAGAACTGCTGCAGCTCTTGTTCATAGGCGGCGGCGGCCGCCGCGCGCGGCTCTTTTTCGCCCTCCATGCGGTGAATGTTTTCGGCTGGAATTTGAATCTGCGAAATCCAACTTTCGCGGACCATGCGAAAATTGCTCTCGGAGTGATCCGGCGGCACGCAACGTTCATCGCCCCAAAAAAGATGAACACCGCGCCAGTCGATGCGCTCGCGGTACTCGGTAGAGCCGAGCAATTCATACAGCGCCCGCGGCGTCGAACCGCCCGAGAGCGCCACCGCGAAGCGCGCGGCGCCAGCGACCGCGGCGCCGGCAAGCGCGACGAATTGCTCGGCCGCTTTGTGCGCCAGCTCACCGACGTCGCGCACAATGATGATCTCAGGCTTGCTCACCGGACACCAAAGCACCGTAGTAAGCGGCGCCGCGCAGCGCCGACTGCTCATTCAACACCACGTGGACGGGAACCGCCTTGACGAGATCGCCGTAGCGCCCCTTATCGACAAAGGCGCGCATAAACACCCCGTCTTTGAGCTTGTCGAGTATTTTCGGCGCGATGCCGCCGCCGATGTAGAGCCCACGCACCGCTTTGGCGCGCAGCGCGAGGTTCCCTGCTTCGGCACCATAAACTGACACAAAAATTGTCAGCGCTTCGCTGCATATCACCGCTTCGCCGGCTAACCCGGCCTTGGAGATCTCGGCGCTCGCATCGTCCGCTGTTGCCAGGCGATCGCTCAGCCACTTTGGTTCTTCGAGACCGCGAATGTCTCTCAGAAAACGATAAATGTTGAGCAGTCCGGGACCGGAGACCACACGCTCGTAGCTCACATGACCGAAGCGCCCGATGAGATGGCGCAGCAGCTCGATTTCCAGTTCATTGCGCGGCGCGAAATCGGCGTGGCCGCCTTCGGACGCCACCGGATGAAAACGGCGTCCATCGTCGTACAAGATCGCTTGCCCCAAGCCGGTGCCGGCCGCGATCAGCGCTTTGTTGCCGGCGTGGCGCATAGTGCCTTCGTTAAGCGTGAAGAAGTCGTCGTTCTCCAGTGAAAATATACCGTAGGCGGCGGCTTCGAGATCGTTGAGCAACGTGACCGATTCGATCTTCAGAATTCGGCGCAGATCTTCGATGTCAACCATCCAGGGAAGGTTCGGCGTGGTTACTTTGCCGTCGACCACCGCTCCGGCAATGCCGAAACATGCGACATCGATCAGCGGGTGTTTGGCGGCGAGGAAATCTTGCAGCACCGGCACCAGGCCCGAATAGCGCTTGCTGGGAAAAATTTGCTGCGTCTCGACCTGCAGCTTTTCGCCCTGCCCGGAAAACAGCGCCAGATGCGTCTTGGTGCCGCCGATATCGCCGGCCAGTATCAAGCCTTTACGCGTCACGTTGAGATTATCTAATTCGTCCACTTGGCTCAGGCCATGGGTTGTTTGTCAGCCGGGCCCTGCTCAACATTCTTTAAAAATTGCCTCGACGGCCGAGAGCAGCCTGCTACGGCTTGCGCCAGCGCCGGCCATCCTTCTGCATTAATTCTTCGGCTTCCCTTGGGCCCCAGGAACCGGCCTCATAGTTGGGAAAATTTCTCGGCTTGCTGAGATGCCAAACCTGAATGATCGGATCCATGAGCGACCATGCCAACTCGACCCAATCATGGCGCGTGAAAAGGGTCGAATCACCTTCGATGCAATCCTCCAATAACGCCTCGTATGCCTCGGGGGGGTTGCTGCCGAAGGACTCCGCATAGTTAAAATCGAGGCTCAAAGGTCTGATGACCATATCGTGGCCAGGCGGTTTGACTTCGAAAGTCAAAGACACGCCCTCATCGGGCTGAATGCGCATCACCAGCACGTTGGGATTGACGTCCTCCACGGCATGCGATTTGAACAACAACATCGGCGGCCGCTTGAATTGTATCGCGACTTCGGTCAAGCGCTTGGGCAGGCGTTTGCCCGAGCGCAGGTAGAAAGGCACGCCTTCCCAGCGCCAGTTGTCGATAAGGAGCCGTATCGCCGCGTAAGTTACCGTCGGCGAATCCCTCGCCACTCCCGCCTCCTGGCGATAGCCGGCGACC
>JAICHC010000748.1 GCA_025922795.1 Candidatus Binatia bacterium
CCGTGGCGAGGTATGATCTGACGGTGGCCAAAACTGCGATGCGCGGTAAAACCTTTCTTGTGGTGGAAATATTTGCCTTGTCCGATGTGATGCCGGTGCACGCGGCGACCACCAGCTCTTAACTGAAATCCGCTGCCGCCAATGGATGCACGAAAGCCGCCGGACTGCCTGAAGCCCCCGGCACCACGGGCTGCGTTAGAGTGGCCCAAGTGGCGAGATCCCCCGGCCGTGGAAATCTCGGCGCAAAGAAACACCCCAAAAATGGGAACGATCAGGGCTACGGCTTTCCTTGTCATGGGCCGGTCCCGAAAAATCGCGGGACGCTAAGGGAACCCGA
Organism: Candidatus Binatia bacterium; assembly: GCA_025922795.1. Next base: position 338 of record JAICHC010000748.1, read on the forward strand.
TTATCCGTAACTTTACCTCTATCAGAATCGCCCTAAGTCGCAATATGGGGTGAGGCTTGCAAGAAGCGACGCGAAAAAGGGCAACCAGCGACTATTTTGGTCATTAGAGATCCGCGACAAAGCTGAGATCGAGGATATGGCTGGTGCCGGAGGAGGGACTTGAACCCTCACGGGGGTTAACCCCACCGGATTTTGAGTCCGGCGCGTCTGCCATTCCACCACTCCGGCACAGTGGTTCAGGTGAGAGTAAATACTGATAACGGACCACTGCCTTGGATTCAAGAGGAATCTGAAAACAGACTGAGCATTTCGGTCTGGACCGGGATTCGCCTGGATTCCCGCTTAAGGCATGCGGGAATGACGGATTCTGAATGAAACTCAGAAGATCAGCTTCCAGCATTCGTTGAGCGAAGCGACACCGGCGAGGTCGGGGTGTTTGATATGCTTTAATTGCGCGACGTTGCTCGACGGCAGGACGCAGCGCTCGAAACCGAGTTTGCCGGCTTCTTTGACGCGCGCTTCGGCTTGCGAGATGCCGCGTATTTCACCGGCGAGCCCGACTTCGCCGAAGAAAACGGTTTTCGAATCGAGCACATCTTCCCGGCTGCTCGAGGCGATCGCCGCGACGATGCCTAAATCGACTGCCGGTTCCTCGACGTGGACGCCGCCGGCGACGTTGACGAAAATATCCTGGTCGAAAAGCTTGGCGCCCATTTTCTTTTCCAACACCGCGACCAGGAGCGCGACGCGGTTGTGATCGACGCCGATGGTCGTGCGGCGGGGCACGGCCAGAAACGATCGGCTAACCAGCGCTTGCAGCTCGACCAATATCGGCCGGGTGCCTTCCATACTGCACACCACCGCGGAGCCGGGCACGGCCAGCGGCCGCTCCATCAAAAAAATCTCCGATGGATTGCTGACTTCTTTCAAGCCTACTTCCTTCATTTCGAAAACACCGATTTCGTTGGTCGAGCCGAAGCGGTTTTTCACCGCGCGCAGGATGCGAAAACTGTGGCCGCGCTCGCCTTCGAAGTAGAGCACGGTATCGACCATGTGTTCGAGCAGTCTGGGGCCGGCGATGGCGCCGTCTTTGGTGACATGGCCGATGAGAAACGTCGTCAGCCCGGTTTTCTTTGCGAGCACGATGATCGCGCCGGAGGCTTCCCGAACCTGGGCGATGCTGCCGGGGGCCGACGGTATCGCCGAGGAAAAGATCGTCTGCACCGAGTCGATCACCAGCAAGCCCGGTTTGAGTTTCTTAACGTGATCGAGAATGCGTTCGAGCGAAGTTTCGCTCAGCACCAGCAGATTCGGCGCGTTGATGTCGAGCCGTTCGGCGCGCATCTTGATCTGGCGCGGCGATTCCTCGCCCGAGACATAGAGGCAAGTGAGGCCGGTTTGGCTTACCGCGGCAAACGCTTGCAGCAGCAAGGTCGATTTGCCGATGCCCGGATCGCCGCCGATCAGGATTACCGAGCCGGGCACGAGGCCGCCGCCGAGCACCCGGTCGAACTCGCCGATGCCCGAAAGCACCCGCCCCTCGTCGCTCGTGTCGATTGCGTGGATGGGAGCCGGGTCTTCTTTCGTCCCGAGGCTGAGCTCACCGCGCGGCGTCGATGCTTTTTCGAATCGTTCCTCGGCAAAGGTGTTCCACTGATTACAGTCGGGACACTTGCCGAGCCATTTAGATGACTGGTAGCCGCAACTCTGGCAGGCGAAGATCGTTTTAGGTTTGGCCATATGGATGCTCGCGAGTTGCGCGACGGAGGCGGACGCAAATCGCGTTACTTTAACCAACTCCGCTTCGAAGTCGCAAGCATAAAGACGATTAACCACAAAGGCCACATAGGTCACAAAGTTTTCTCCCGCGTCGCCGGAGAATAAAAGAGGAGTCCGGCGATTTGGCCGCAAAGAACGCAAATACGCAAATACCTTGGCCTCCGCGTCCTCAGCGCGCCCGCGGTGAATCACCCGGCTTTTGCGCCCGGAGATCTAGGCGGGAGCTATTCCGAGTGGTAGGTTGAATTCATGGCGACAGCGCCGCAATCGTCGGCCGTGGACTTCCTCCCAGCAAAGCAGACCCTCGAGGACCTGCGAGTCGCTGCTCGATCTTGCCAAGGATGCGATCTCTACAAAAATGCTACCCAGACCGTTTTCGGCGAAGGCCCGAAAGATGCCAACGTGATGCTTGTCGGTGAGCAGCCGGGGGACATGGAAGACCGCCAGGGGCATCCTTTCGTCGGACCCGCAGGTCGACTTCTCGACA
>JAICHC010000749.1 GCA_025922795.1 Candidatus Binatia bacterium
CACCCGGGAGGACCTGGAGCTGCTGTTGTCATGAGTTTTAGAGCAGCCGCTTGTTCGCGTTGAAGGCCGATATCATCGGCACTCGAAGGAGCTTGGCGTCGCTTCTCATCGCAAGATTGTCTCCGGTTGCGACCACGGCGTTGAACCACTCTGCGCGCCGCGGACGGTGACTTGCGCGACCAATCGCGCCCTCGAGCCGCTCGGTTGACATCCCAGCACGCCTGCCGGTAAGCTCGATTTCACGTTTACGAGCGTTGGGGGTTTGCATGGCCTACGACATTCTCATCAAAGGCGGGAGGATTTACGACGGCAGCGGGTTGCCGTCTTATCTCGGGGACGTGGCGGTCAAGGATGGCCGCATTGTCGACACCGGCCGGATCAGCGGCAGCACCACCCGCCTGATTAACGCTGACGGCCTGGCGATTTCACCCGGCTTCATTGATTTCCACACGCACCTCGACGCGCAGCTTTTGTGGGATCCGTTGGCGACTTCTTCCTGTTTTCATGGCGTGACCACGGTTATCCCGGGCAACTGCGCGCTGGCTCTGGCGCCGTGCAAGGAACAGGACCGCGAGACGATCCTGCGCAGCTTCGAGCGCGTTGAAGCGATCTCTTTGCCCGCGCTGCGCGCGGGAGTTGAGTGGAAATGGACGACCTTCCCGGAGTACCTGAATCGCCTGCGCGGCGCGCTCGGCGTCAATGTCGCGGCGTTGATGGGTCACTGTGCGCTACGCCAATTCGTTATGGGCGATGCCGCCATCGAGCGCGCGGCGACCCCAGCCGAAATTCACCAGATGAAAGAAGTGCTTAAAGCCGGGGTGCGGGGTGGAGCGATCGGTTTTTCGACCAATCAAAACCCCGTTCATATGTATGCCGATGGCACACCGATTCAGAGCCGCTTTGCCACCGATGAAGAAATCATCGAGCTCGCCTGCGCGTTGGGCGAGATCAATCAGGGCGCGGTGCAGATCTCGCGCGGCTCGCTGGGTGTGTCGGTGCCGATGCGCGAGAGCGTGCAATTATTCGATGAGATCTCGAGGAAATCGGGGCGGCCGGTCATTTGGCAGAGCATTGCCCATCGCTGGGACAAGCCCAATGAGTGGCGCCAGCTCTTGGATTTGGCGAAAGAATCGTTGGACCAGGGTGTGCAGTCTTATCCGTTATGCAATGCGCGGCTGTTCAACAACCGGCTCACTATGAAAAACGCCCAGGTGTTTGACGATCTGCCGACCTGGAAGACGATCCTGTTTTTACCGATCGAAGAGCGCATTCAGGCGATCCGCGACCCTGAGACGCGCAAGAAGATGCGCTACGAAGCCGTGGAAGAAAAGAAATCGTCGCGCTTCTCGCGGCGCTGGGATCTGGTTTATCTGGTTAAAGCGGCGACGCCGGCGAATAAGCATCTCGAGAAGAAAAGCGTCGCGGAGATCGCAAAGATTCGCGGCCAGGATGTCATCGATGCTTTTCTCGATCTCTCGCTCGAAGAGGGATTGGACACCGAGTTCCAAACTTCGAGCACCAACGGCGACGAGACGGCTGTGGCGGAGATCATCCGCAGCCCGTATGTACTGGTCGGCCAGTCCGATGCCGGCGCGCATCTGATCTACGACGCCGGGTTTGGCTATGCCACGCGCCTGCTCGGGTATTGGGTACGTGAGAAAAATATTATGAGTTTGGAAGAGGGCGTGCGTAAATTGACCTTCATGGTGGCGTCGATCTTCGGCCTGCACGGCCGCGGTTTGCTGCGGCCCGGCATGGCGGCGGATCTGGTGCTTTTCGATCCGGCGACGATCCGCGAATGCGATCCAGAGATGGTGCAGGACCTGCCGGCCAATGAAAAGCGCTTCATTCAAAAAGCGATTGGGATCGAGATGACCGTGGTCAACGGCGAAGTGCTGGTTGAAAAAGGTAACCCTACGGGAGCGCTGCCCGGCACCGTGCTCGGAGGTGGTAACGGAGGCGCTCTGCAAGCGGCGGCGTAGGATAAAGATATTTAGCGCACAGGGCGCATGTAGAGGCGACCGGCCGGTCGCCCCTGCAACTGTTATAGAAGGAGACAGTTGTTCATGTACTACGGTGCACGCGGAATCGTCGGTCTCGTGAAACCGACCTACCGTCCGGGTTCGATGGAAAGCTTTATCAAGCTGATGCCGGAAGGGGTCGGGTTTATCCCGACACATGCCGGGATAAGGGCGGGGAATGAGAAAGAGTTGCAAGAGGCCTTAACGATTGCCGAGAAGAAGGTTGCGCGGCTTGCCGAACTCGGCGCCGATGTGGTGATGATCATGGGGGCGCCTCCGGCCATGGTGCGCGGTCACGGTGCGGACCGCGTGATCGCCGACAGCCTGACCAAGAAGTATAAGATCCCCGTCACTGTGGCGACGATCGCGCAGGTCGATGCGTTCCGCGCCCTGGGCATGAAAAAGCTGGTGGGTATTACCTATTTTCAGGAGGAGATGAATCAACGTTTCGCAAAATTCCTCCAGGACGACGGGTTCGACGTACGAGCGATGGAAGGGATCGACGTGCCGTTTAAGGACGCCGGCAAAATCGCACCGGAAGCCATTTATAATTTTGCTAAAAGAGTGTTTCTAAAGAATG
>JAICHC010000750.1 GCA_025922795.1 Candidatus Binatia bacterium
ATCCGGCTCAGGTCATATTGCTTGTTTCATGAGTCGGCTGGGAGCGGAAGCGGGGGAATCGTATTTCTGAAGCCATAGCTGGTGCGTAGCCCAAATCGGATTTGAGACCGGTTCTATGGGCGGGCACTCCCGGGGTCAGATAGTTTTCGGCTTGACAACTGGCGCGCGGATGCTAATTCCATGGTGATTTCTACCAGTGAAGAGGAAAGCGTTATGACAAAAACGGCGAGCGTGGTGCTTCTGATCCTGTTTTGGTGGATCGAGCCCCTTGGCGCGCAGGAAAAGTCTATCGCCAGCTATGCCGGCTTTGCGGGATTCCAGGCGCCTTTGTGGTCGGCCAAGGATTTCGGCTTCCTGTCAAAGTATGGCGTCAACACCGATCTCGTAATGATTCCCGGCTCCGCGTGTGGAGCGCAGGCGCTGCTTGGCGGCAGCATCCATTTCGGCCAAATCGACGGGACAGCGCTGATTGCCGCGATCAATCAAGGTGCGGATCTAGCATTCGTCGCCTCGTCATTGAACAAGTTCCCGTTCAGTTTAGTGACGCAGAAAAGTATCCGCCAGCCGAAGGATCTGGCGGGTAAGAAAGTCGGCATCGTGGGCTTCGGCGGCGCGCACGAGGTATCGCTGATCCTGGCTCTGCGCGAATGGAACATTCCGCGCCAGTCCGTGACTTTGCTCGCGAGCGGTCCTGCGGCCAATCGGCTGATCGCGCTATCGTCCGGCGCCCTCGATGGACGCTGTTGGCGCCTCCAGAGACCGGCGAGGCCGCGCGGATGGGACTGGCGACTTTGGCGCACATGACCGAACTTTAGGCGGCGTACTTCCCGATGAATGCCATCGCTACGCGCCGCTCGTTTAGAAAAGAATCGCGAGGTCATCAAACGTTTCTTACAGGCCTACGCCGAAGGAATTCACCAATTCATGACCAGCAAGGAAAAAGGCGTATCGCTGCTGACCCAACGGATGAAACGGAAAACCCCGCCGTGGTCGAAGAGACGTATCAGTACTTCGCGAAAACGTTCTCGTCACCACCGCGCATGTCGCACGAAGGCATGCGCGCCGCCATCGACATGCTCCAGCAGCGCTCGCCGGAAACCAAATTCGATACCAACGTTTCCAAATATGTCGACGAGCGCTTGATGGACGAGTTAGAGAAGGAAGGATTCTTTAAAAAGATCGGCGGGAAAAGCTGATCCGGTTTCGCCAACTTCAACTATGTCAGGAAAAGTGCACGCTTCGGCGGTACTCCAGTGTCATCCGGATACGCCCTGTCCGGCTGTCGAGAGTATCAAATCAGCCATAAGTTGGGATCGAGGCAAAGCTCTCATGGTCACCTACGTGCTCAGCGGAGCTGTCGATCAATTGCGGATTCCGCCGGGTCGATCCGCTCGCAGATTGAACGATTTGTGGCAACACACTTGTTTCGAATTATTCATCGGCGCGAAAAACGACGCGGAATACTACGAATTCAATTTCTCTCCGTCGGGTGAATGGGCGGCCTACGAGTTTCGCGATTACCGGGACGGCGGGCCGTTCAACGGCGATCAATTCGAACCGAAGGTCACCGTGCAGCGAAGCGCCGGGACATTGGAGCTAGAAGCCGTCCTTCGCCTGGATGGCTTACCTGGACTGCAGCCCGATGTCTGTTTATGGCTGGGGCTCTCTGCCGTGATCGAAGATCTCAGTGGTTCGCTGTTCTACTGGTCGCTGAAGCACCCTCCGGGGAATCCTGATTTTCACCATTCCGACAATTTCATTCTGCAGATCGAACCTGCGGTGGTCGATGGTGCCGCTATCGATTATAATGACAAGCGATGAAGTTCGGCATTGATCGCCTGCTCGGGGACGCCAAACTCCGAAAACCATTGGCGCGGAAGCGGGTTGCATTGCTCGCCCATCCCGCTTCCGTGACCGCTGATTTGCTCCATTCCCTCGACGCGCTGGCGGCGCTCAAAGATCTAAAACTCACCGCTGCCTTCGGCCCGCAACACGGGCTGCGCGGCGACAAGCAGGACAATATGGTCGAGTCGCCGGATTTTCACGACCCAGTGCACGGCATTCCAGTTTACAGTCTTTATGGCGAGGTGCGCCGTCCGACGGCGGCGATGATGGATAGCTGCGACGTACTGCTGGTCGATCTGCAAGACGTGGGGTGCCGCGTTTACACGTTTATCACTACGTTGCGCTACGTTCTGGAAGCGGCAGCGCAACACAAAAAAGTAGTCTGGATAATGGATCGGCCCAACCCCGCCGGACGACCGGTGGAAGGACTGCGCCTTCGTTCTGGTTGGGAAAGTTTCGTCGGCGCAGGGCCGCTGCCGATGCGTCATGGTCTGACCGTGGGCGAGTTGGCGATCTGGTTCGTGCGCACCCTCCGGCTCGACGTGCAGTGCGACGTCGTAAAAATGGAAGGGTGGAATCCGGGGCGCGCGCCTGGTTATGGCTGGCCGCTCGGCGAGCGCACGTGGGTCAATCCGAGTCCGAACGCGGCGAATCTTTCGATGGCGCGCTGCTACGCCGGGACGGTGATGCTGGAAGGCACGACGCTGTCTGAAGGCCGCGGCACGACGCGGCCGCTGGAACTCTTCGGCGCGCCG
>JAICHC010000751.1 GCA_025922795.1 Candidatus Binatia bacterium
ACATGGCCCGAGTGATGTCAAACTCTATTCTCTGATGCCCGCGATCGCTTGACATCCCACATGCTGCGGACGATAGATGGCACAAGAAAAAAGCGGGAGTAAGTCATGGCAAGCAAAAGTTCGTATTATCGGGACTTTCGCGATCATCTCCAAGTCCTCGAAGAGCGCGGGAAATTGGTTCGGATCAAGCGCGCAATCAACAAGGATACCGAGCTGATGCCGCTGGTGCGCTGGCAGTTTCGCGGCTTGGAGGAGCGCGAGCGGAAGGCGTTTTTGTTCGAAAATGTCGTCGATGCCAAGGGGCGGCGCTACGGCATGCCGGTGACGGTCGGCACCTTGGCGGCAACCACGGAAATCTACGCCATCGGCATGATGTGCGAGCCTGACGAGATTCACGAGCGCTGGGGGCGCGCGCAATTGAATCCGATCGAGCCGCGGCAAATTCGCTCGGCGCCTTCGCAGGAAATAGTTTGGCAGGGGCAGAACCTTCTCAATGGCCACGGCCTCGATATGTTACCCGTACCGATTTCCACGCCGGGATTCGACAACGCGCCTTATCTCACCTCGGCCAATTGGATCACCAAGGATGTCGAGACGGGGATCTACAATATCGGCAACTATCGAAGCCAGATCAAGTCCGCCAATCGCACGGGCGGGCTGTTCACCTCCCAGCACATGGGCCAGCACTGGCGCAAATGCCGAGCTCGAGGCCAGCGCCTGGAAGCCTGCATCGCCATCGGAGTGGTGCCGAGCATCGCCTACGCGGCGACGGCGAAGATCCCCTACGACTTCGACGAGTACCGCCTGGCCGGCGGATTGGCCGGCGCGGCCGTGGAAGTCGTTCAGGCGAAGACCGTCGACCTGCTGGTGCCGGCGACGGCGGAAATCATCATCGAGGGGACGATTCCCACCGACGTGGTCGAACCCGAGGGACCGTTCGGTGAATACCCCGGTTATATGGGTCACCGGACCATGTCGCCGTTTCTCGAGGTGAGCTGTATCACCCATCGCCGGGACGCGATTTACACCGCACTCATGAGCCAGTTTCCGCCGAGCGAGTCGAGCAAGATCAAGCACACCGGCACCGAAAAGATCATTTACAAATTTCTCCGGCACGACAGCGGCAACGCGGCGGTCATCGATGTCGCCCTGCACGATGAGGTGAGCGGCAGCGGCCAGGCCTATTGCGTGATCAAGATGCGCAACGCGAGCAAAGCCGACGCCTGGCGCGCGCTCAACGCCTCGGCGGGATTCACCGGCAGCTACGCAAAATTATGCATCGCCGTCGATGAAGACGTCGATATCCGCGATCCGGCGATGATCAACTGGGCGATTTGTTATAGCATGAGACCCGAAGAAGACGTGGCGATCGTCAAAGGCAAGTCTCCGGGGTTGGACCCGTCGACGTATCCGCCAGGCACCGAGACCGAAGAACGACGGCTGGTGTCGAGTTCCGCGCTGCTCATCAATGCGGTCCGGCCGTGGCCGTACACTCCGGTGTCGCTGCCGAAGAAAGAATTTATGGAACGCTCCAAGCAAATTTGGGAAGAGCTCGAACTGCCGCCGCTCAAGCCGCGGATGCCGTGGTACGGTTACAGCCTCGGCGCGTGGGGCCAACAAGACGAAGAAGAAGCCGCGCTGGCGGTCAGCGGCGATTACTTCCTCACCGGCACGAAACAAACGGGGCAACGAAAGAAGACGTAGCAACAAAGGATGAAGGCGGAAGGATGAAGAGAAAATCTATTCTCCTGCGCCTTTTCTCCAGTTTCGGAGCGTGCCGCTTCCTCGCGGCGCTATTTCATACTTATGGCTCTAGATCTTACGCACGTTCTCGTCGGCGCCGCCCTTTTGCTCGCCGCATTCGTCAAGGGCGCCACCGGTTTGGGTTTTCCGCTGATTGCGACGCCGATGGTGGCGTTGCTGCTGGATATTCGCACCGCCGTCACCGTGCTCATTCTGCCGAATCTATTTATGGATTCGGCCCAGACGATCCGCGATGGCTGGCCTGCGGAAGTCTTCCGGCGTTTTTCGAGCTTGATCATCCCGACGATTATCGGCGTGTTTCTCGGTACCACGGTCTTGGTCAAGACGCCGCTGTGGATTCTCAATTTCTGTCTCGGCCTGATGGTCATCCTGTTCGTCGTCTCGAACCTGCTCAAGTTCGACTTCATCATCACCGCGCGCGGCGAGAAGATTCTGTCGCCGTTCGCGGGCTTCGTCAGCGGGTTTTTGAACGGCATGACCAACGCCGCCGGCCCGACGCTCGCCATCTATCTTTATAGTCTCAAATTGGAGAAGCGCGCTTTCGTCAAGTCGATCGCGACGATTTTCATGATCACCAAGTTGAGCCAGTTAGTGGCGATCTCGACGTGGAATCTTTTTAATTGGGAAACGATCACCCTGTCGGTGCAGGTGCTCTTGTTCACCCTGGCGGGTTTTTACGCCGGCATCAAAGCTCAGGACCGGGTCAATCAGGTCACCTTCAACCGCGGCCTGCTCGTGCTGCTTTGCGTCATCGGTGTCACCTTGTTGGTCAGAGCGCTGACACAGCGCGCTTGAGGCATCGCCGCCCAAGAGCGCTCGGGTTTATAGCGCAGG
>JAICHC010000752.1 GCA_025922795.1 Candidatus Binatia bacterium
AGGGCTCTTAGGAAACAGAGCGGCCGCGAAGGTAGTTTCAGCGACGGCGCCAGGATCCTCTTCGCGCGCCCGGATCGCCGCAATGACGGCTTGTTTTTGACGATCGATTTCCTCCTGGGGAAAAATCGACTCTGTTAAGATTTCCGCAAGCAGTTCAAGTCCGGTAACAAGATCCTTTTTGAGCAGCGTCAGGCTCACACTGGCGACATCCTTGCCGCCGCCGGTCGTCAAACTGGCGCCGATAAAATCGAGCGCTTCGCTGATCTCCGTCGCGCTGCGACGACGCGTGCCATAAGTGAGCAGCTTGGCTGTCAAATTGGCCAAACCTGCCTGGTTCGCCGGCTCGAAGCGCGATCCGGCCTCGATCAGCAGCTCGATCGAGACCATCGGGAGCGCGCGCTGCTGCGAGGTCAAAAGCACTAGGCCGTTATCGAGCACCGTCCGTTGGGGAACCATGTTTGCCATCGCCGGAAAAACCAAGGCGGTTGCGAATAAGACGGCGAGCGCGCACGATCGCAAGTGCTTCATGGGGAATTTTCTTTGATCGGGATCAGCGTGCCTAAAGTGCGCCGGTCCGGGCTGAGATACTGACGCGCCACTCGTTGAATGTCTTCGCGGGTCACTCTTCTGATGCCGTCGAGATAATCGTTCATCTGCCGCCAGCCGCCGACCGCTTCATAATAGCCGATCTTCATCGCCTGGCCGAATATCGAATCCTGCGCAAAAATAAATGCCGCTTCGATCTGATTCTTGGCTTTTTGCAATTCGCGCTCGCTGATCAACTCGGATTTGGCTTTTTCCAGCAAGCGATCGATCTCACGCCCAACGGTAGGGGGCTCAACATCGGGAAGGAGCTGCGCATAAATTGACAGACCCATGGGATCGATCGAAACGGCGCTGTAGTCGGCGTCGACGCCGCGCACGAGGCGCTTCTGATAGACCAGATCGTGATAGAGCCTCGAGCTTCGACCCCCGGCCAACACCACTGACAGCAAATCGAGCGCGAAACTATCCGGACTCTTCAGATTAGGCGCGTGATAGAACGCAAGAACGAAAGGCAACTGGGCCTCCTTCTTCAGAATCACCGAGCGCTCGCCGCGCTGCTCCGGCTCGGTGCTGCTCACCTTGGGCGGCTCAGGCCTCCTGGGGATTTTGCCGAAAGCTGATTTGATCTTTGGCAGAATCTCCGCCGTTGAAAAATCGCCGATAACGACCACAAAAGCGTTGTTCGGCACGTAGTAGAGCTGGTAAAAGTCCACCAGGTCCTGGCGCGTCAGGTTTTCAATATCTTGCATCCAGCCGACAACCGGCCGGCGATAAGGATGCATGGTAAAGGCGACTGCACTCGCGACTTCGCCTAGCGCCGAAGCAGGATTATCCTCGGTGCGCAGACGGCGCTCCTCTTGAATGACCTTTTTCTCCGCTTCGAAATACGTTTCACCTAACAAGGCGTTGGCCATGCGGTCCGCCTCGAGCTCGATCTCGATGGCGATTTTGTCGCGGCTCATGGTCGCGAAATAGACCGTCACGTCCGATGACGTAAACGCGTTCGAGCGGCCGCCGTTCTTGGCGATAATTCGCGAATACTCTTCCGGTCCGGTGGTCGGCGTGCCTTTAAACATCATGTGCTCGAGAAAATGAGCGAGACCGCTCTTGCCGTCGTTTTCATTGCGCGCGCCTACCCGGTACCAGACTTGAAACGTCACCGCGGGGCTCTTGTGGTCCTCGAGCATTAAAACTTTGAGGCCGTTCTCGAGCACGACCTCTTCGACCTGGGCAGCATCGATGGGAGTTAAAGCGCTAAGCATGGAGATCAGTACAGCGGCGAAACCAACCCGAAATTGCGGCATAAAAGTAAAGGTAAAGGATGCACCCTTAAAGTCAAGGTAAGCTGCTTTCCGGCAAATCGGCGCCGGCAGCTATTTTCTTCATGGCAAAAAGTTTCAGATTTTGTCAGCTCCGCTTGGCACCGGACGTCGTGCGAGGAAAATCAACAGCGCCGCGACTAGGTAGCTCACGATAAAAATTTTGAAAATCGCTCGATAATCTCCCGTGTGATCGAAGGCCAGCGCCGCAAACAAAGCGCCGAGCCCAAGCCCGCCTTTATGAAAGGGGTCGAGGATGCTGCTGATCGCACCGAAAGAACGACGACCGAAATAGCGTGCGATAAGCACCTGCATGAGCACCCCCGCGCCGCGCGCGTTGAGGCCGAAAAGCAATGCGAACAAGTATGCGGTTAGCGCGGAGCGGACTTGCATAAGCAGCGCCACTGAAACAGCCGCGACCAGCATGGTCGCGACGTTTAAGCGCCGCGGATGAAAACGTTCGGCAAGGGCGCCCCAGAGACCATTGCCGAATGCCCCGGACAACGCCATCACGCTGACTACACTGGCGGCGAGGGTGGGGTCAATGGTGCCGTCGGTCATGTATGCAGCCATGTGAAATGCCACGCCACCGGTGCCGATGGCGGACAAAAACGCGCCGGCAACCAGCAGCCAGAGCGTGGCGCTGCGAGCCGCATCGGCGCGTCGCCAACTATATTCGACATCCCTCGAGCGTTCGACCGTTACTTTATCCGACCAGCGCAACGCCGTA
>JAICHC010000753.1 GCA_025922795.1 Candidatus Binatia bacterium
CACCGACGGTGAGGATGCCTGCCAGAGTGGCCATATCAATGGGGACGATCCGGTCCTCAATCAGGCCGAGAAATCCGTCGCGGATGCCGAAAACCTCGATGCCGTAACGGCCAAGGGCGGCCTTGCCGACGCCGCGAATGGCGGCATTGAGACCCGGGCAGTCACCTCCTGCGGTGAGGATTCCGATGCGTTTTGGTTTCTTCATCGCTGCTTCGCCCCGGGCACGAGCACATTAAATGAAACGAGGAAGAGACGCCAAGCTCCGGTTCGAAAAAATCGATCATGTTACAAAATCAGAAAAGAGCCTGACATTGCGCTGCTGATTTTGCAGAATGGTGTTCGATTCCCATGAAAGTTGATCTGGAATCCGAAGAGATCGCTTCGGAACGCGTGCAAATACTCGACGCGTACCTGGAACGGACTTTTTGCAAGCAATGGCGTCGTTATCGCAAGGCTTTCAAAGACTGCCAACACGATTTTTCAGAGAACTCTGTTCACGAGCTGCGCGTCGAGACTCGGCGCTTGCTGGCCCTCGTCGCTCTGTTCCATGCGCTCTGGTGGGATGAGAGGCTGGCCGAAATCGAGCGCCGTCTGAAGCGGCTGTTTAAAAGCTTCTCTCGATTGCGAGACACTCACGTCCAGCTCATCTTCGTGCAGGAGACCCAGGAGCGCTTCCCGGAACTGGCACGATTTCAAAAGGCGCTCGCGAAACGCGAACTGCGCCTCACCCGGCGGCTCGGCCGCCGTGTGGGTAAATTCCCGGCGCGGCGACTTCGAAAACTCGCCAGGGCCGTGCAAAAAAGCTGTCAGCGGCGACGGAAGGCTTGTTCGAGCCATCGCGGCGATTGGTCTCGGCTCCTTCGTCACATCAACGAGGCTTTCATGAGTGTCATCGAGCTTCGCGATCAGGTCGACCCGCAAGATTCCGCCACCATCCATCAGGTGCGCGTGGCCTTCAAAAAATTCCGCTATCTCGTCGAACTTTTGCAGCCGCTACTCCCGCGGGTCACAGTCCGGCAGATCGAAGCGATGCACGATTACCAATCTATGATGGGGGAGGTTCAGGATATCGAGACGTTGCAGGAGGCGCTCGATAAGTTCGTTTTGCGCAAGAAGTCGCGTCTGGGAAAATACCTCAACTTTCGGGATTACTTGCGGAAGCGTCGCACTGCGCTTGTTCGGAGCTATCTTCATCAGGCCGACGGTCTAGCGAGGTTTTGGCCGCCTCGCGCACAGAACGGGCGCGGTTTGCCACCCAGGCGGATTGTTTCAACGGTGGCGACGTTCCCGCCTGCTGTCATTACCGACAACTGAGTTGCGGCGTGTTTTGCAGAGGCCGGCCAGGCCGCGCGAGCTGTGGCGAACAGCACGTCGCACGGCAACCTACCGCACTTCGCGATGAGCAACGTTTAGCTGGCCGTGGCGATTGGCGGAACTGTCTCGAAGTCAATCGTCTGCGTGTGGCGCGAGATGTTCGATGGGGTAGCCTGTGGGCGTTGCAGTCCGGAACGTTTGGAGGCTGCAGCAGTATCCTGGGCTGCGATGGCAGGACGGGACGCGCGACGCGGCGTGACTGGTCTGCGTTGTTTGCGAGTTACTGGTTTCGTAGACTTGGCAGGCGCGCTGGTTTTCTGGGCCTTGAGAGCTTTCTTTTTGGCTTTCTTCAGGCGCGCGGTGGCTTTGGCGAAAGCGCGTTCGGCATCGCCCAGCACGGTGTTGGCGGAACGCGCGGCGTCGCGCGCAACATGAGCTTCCTTTCTGGCGAGGCGCTGCGCCTGCCGTGTCGACCGGGCCTTGAGCCGAGTTGATGCAGCCTGGCGGCGTGCACTAGCCAGACGACCTTTGGCCTGGTTGAATTTGAGAGTGAGTTTTGTAATCCGGTGTTCGAGAGATTTCTGTTTCATGGTGAGGGTGAATTCTAAGCGGCTGGCTGCGCCGCGGTCGATTGAATGGGTTGTGGTCGGAAAAATGTCGCCAAAACTGTGCGTCCATTCCAAGCATCCGATACGAGAGCGCCGTGTCGCATCCCATGGCCCGAGACGGCGATTTCAGAAAGACGGAAAGCCTGCATGGTGGCTTCGATGATCACTGCGCCGGCGAGAATGGAATCGGCGCGCGTTGGCGGCACACCTTCGTTTGCGCGTTGATCGCGGGGCAAACTCCACAAGCGGCGGACTGCTCGATGCACAGAGTCATAGCGCAGTCGGCAGGGAGAAGCAGATTCCGCTTCGGGGCGGCAGACGCGGGTCAGCGCCAGAGCGGTGCCTCCGCAGGCGGCCCACCGTAGCCGTCGATGCGAGAGAGCTTTCAAAGCGGAGCCGAGCGCCGGAACAATTTTTTCGCCCATGAATACAGATGCAGTTCTGCGACAGGCGCTCAATTCGGCTCTGGAGGGCGGATCGGACGGCTTGAGATGCTCAAAGAGACGAATGGAACCAAGCGGATAGCTGCACCTCGCGTGAACGAGCCCGTTGTCGCCAACGACGAACTCAGTGCTGCCGCCGCCCAAATCAAAAATAGCGAGGGGCTGGCCGATGAGGTCCGGATCGCTGGCAACCCCGTGATAGGCCCATTCGGCCTCCTGCTCGCCGG
>JAICHC010000754.1 GCA_025922795.1 Candidatus Binatia bacterium
GCTGTCCCACGTCTTCCATTTTGCTCAAGCACTTTTTTTGAAAGCGCGCGTCTCCCACCGCCAATACTTCGTCCACCAGCAATATTTCCGGCTCGAGGTGCGCCGCCACAGCAAATGCCAGGCGAAGCTGCATGCCGGTGGAATAGTGCTTCACCGGTGTATCGATAAAACGGTCCATTTCGGCGAAATCGACGATCTCGTCGAACTTGCGGTCGATCTCTTGCTTTCTCATACCCAGGATCGCGCCGTTGAGATATACATTCTCGCGTCCACTGAGCTCCATGTGAAAACCGGTGCCGACCTCCAATAGCGAACCGATGCGGCCGAAATACTCGACAGATCCTTCATCCGGCTCAGTGATGCGCGAGAGAATCTTAAGCAAGGTGCTCTTCCCCGCGCCGTTGCGGCCGACGATGCCGACCGCTTCACCCTGGCGGATTTCGAAAGAAACGTCCTGCAAGGCTTGAAAAATCTCTTGTGAGGCGGCGCTCCTGCGAGTGGGCGCGCACCCGGACCATTTGGCGCGGAGAGCGCGATAGGGCCCCGCCAACGTCTGGCTCATCGAGTCGCGTAAGGTGCGGTACTTTTCCAGCTTGGCCCCGATCCGAAAAGATTTGGCGACGCCGTTAACTTTGATCGCAACGTGACTCATGGCCTTCCAATCTTGATGTAAGGGTATTGCAGCAAGAACATACGGCTTAGCCGGGCGATGCTCCCGGCCGCATATGCAAGGCCGTCACCTCAACGTTGCCCGGCAAGCTCAACGCGTGGATCACCAGTGAAGCCACGTCTTCGGGTTGGATCAGCAGTTCGGGCGCATAGACGCGCTGTTTGGCGACGTGCAGCGCCGCTTGCATCGGGGTCGCGGTGGAACCGGCATAGACGCTCATTACCCGCACCTGGCCGTTCACCTCGGCCCGCAAGCTGTCGGCCAGTCCCGTCAATGCGTGTTTGGAGGCCGAGTATTGCCCGGAGCCAGGGACGGCGCACAGGCCGGCGTTGGAATTGACGAAGACGATTTGCCCCCGGCGATTTTTCACCAGCGGTAAGAGCGTCTTGGTCAAAAGATAAGGCGCTCGTACATTGACGCTGAGCTGCCAATCGAAATCATCGATGGACGCATTCTCCAGCGTACCGATGGAAATCACGCCGGCGCTGTGCACCAGGATATCGGCTTGACCGCCGTCGCGCACAAAGCTCGAGGCGAAGGCTTCGATCTGCTCGCGGGCCGCTAGATCCACTTGATAGATCATTCGGCGCGCGCCCTCAGCCAGGCACGGCGCAACCTCCCGCAGCATCTGCGGCCGGCGGCCCAGCAGGCAAAGCGAGGCGCCGGCGGCCGCCAGTTCCTCGGCAATCGCTCGGCCGATGCCGCTGCTGGCGCCGGTGAGCACTGCCATCCGTCCGGCCAAGCGGCGCGCTGGGGCGCGGCAGGCGCGTCCTCCGGTCCGCTGGTAAGAGGGTTCGGCGCGGATCATGCTTTCTCCCTTAACAATCCGTGCTGCTCCAAGTCACGAGCTGCGTCGGCAATGGTGTTGAACGGCAACCCGGAGCGCTCGGCGATATCGAGTAAAGTAGCCTCGCCGCCGGAGCCATTGAGCACCCAGAGCAGCGCCAGCTCGCGACTTCGACTGCCGCTTGCGCCGCCGATGCTGCCGTACAACCCGCGTTTGCCGAGCTGGGGCTCGCATTTAGGATTTAGATTGATGAAAGTCCGATTGTCATCGAGTATCTCGATAATCTCACGACAGCGTGCATAGGATCCGGCCACGTACTCCCGCCGAACGAACTCGAGATTATCGGCCGATGTATGATACTCGGGAAAACAACCGTGCGGCGTGCGCATCAGGCAGCCAACCGGTAAATTGAAGCCAGGCGAGCAAAACTGGCGCTCGTCATAGCCGTAGGGCGAAAACTCGATCGTCTGGTAACCTTCACCCGCGTCGCGCAGGGCTTGGGGCACGGCGCGATCGATCAGCGCGTCCCCGCGCCGGCTTTTCTTATAGGTGAAGCTACCTGCGTCGCCAAGACAGGCAAGTACCAGTCCGGCACGGATCGCGCCGACGCGGCTCTCGTTACGGCAAAGCCAGGCGATGGAGCCGATGGTTCCCGGCGTGAACAGAAAGCGATACGAGTAGCGGCGCGGCGCCGCGCTCAAATGTTGAGCGAGCAAAGTCGCGATCGCGATGCCGGTCAAGTTGTCGTTGGCGAGCGAGGGATGACAGATGTGACAGGAGATCAGGACTTCCTCAGCACGCTCTCCGCGCAAGAAGCATTCACCGTAGCTCATGGCGCCGTCTGCCAGAGTCGAATCGATGCACACTTCGTATTCGCCGTCCTTCATCTCAAGCAGTTGGCGATGGCTCAAACAAAAACCCCAGTCCTCGCGATAGTAAGACGTGCGGTAGGGAATCCAATCCGGATGATCAGGCAAGCTAAACAGATGCGGTTTGAGAGCTGCGAATGACATGCGCCGGCGCACCGGCACGCTGTAACCGACCACGTGCAAGTTGGAATCCGCCAAATCAATGATCTTCCGGCCGCGCACATCCTTTATATACGCAGCGCGGATATTCCATTCCTTTGGCAC
>JAICHC010000755.1 GCA_025922795.1 Candidatus Binatia bacterium
CGAAGATCGTAGCCATTCTCTATTCCTGATTTCCGCCCGACTCTTTCCCAAGCCTTGTCAGCCGGTGCGGGTAGACCGGAAATTTTTTGCACAGGGCGCCGACCTCGGCGGCGACGGAGCTCAGCACCTGCTCGTCACCGACGTGATCGAGCGCACGTGAAATAAAATCGCCGATCGCCGCCATTTCCTTTTCTTTCATACCGCGGCTGGTTACCGCCGGTGTGCCGACGCGGATGCCGCTGGTCACGAAAGGCGAGCGCGTATCGAACGGCACGGAGTTTCGGTTCACGGTAATCCGTGCCTTATCGAGGGTTTCCTGGGCGACCTTGCCGGTTAGCTCCGATCTGCGCAGATCGACCAGCATCAAATGATTGTCCGTGCCGTCGGAAGTCAGACGAAACCCGTTCCGCATCAACGTCTGGGCGAGTACTTGGGCGTTTTTGACGATCTGCTGCTGATACGTTTTAAACGCAGGACTCATGGCCTCTTTCAGGGCGACCGCTTTGGCGGCGATCACGTGCATCAGCGGTCCGCCCTGCATACCCGGAAACACCTTGCTGTCGAAAATTTTGGCATGCTCCGCCTTGCACAGCACCAGGCCGCCGCGCGGCCCGCGGAGCGTCTTGTGGGTCGTGGTGGTGACGAAATCAGCGTACGGAACCGGACTGGGATGAAGCCCGGCAGCGACCAGGCCTGCAATGTGGGCCATGTCGACCATCAGCGGCGCGCCGACCTGTTCGGCGATTTTCTGAAATCTCGCATAGTCGATGATCCGTGGGTAGGCGCTGGCGCCGGCAACAATCAATTTAGGGCGATGTTCCTGAGCGAGTCGTTCAACTTCATCGTAGTCGATGGTTTCAGTTTTTTCAGAGACACCATACGGAACCACTTTGTAGATGAATCCCGAGAAGTTCACCGGACTCCCCATAGACAGATGGCCGCCGTGGGCCAGGTTCATGCCGAGATAGGTATCGCCCGGCTTGAGCACGGAAAGATAAACCGCCATGTTGGCTTGCGAACCGGAATGGGGTTGCACGTTGGCGTGATCGGCGCCGAAAAGGTCCTTGGCGCGCGCGATCGCCAGCGATTCGACTTCGTCGACGAACTCGCACCCGCCATAATAACGTTTGCCGGGATAACCCTCGGCGTACTTGTTGGTCATCACGCAGCCCTGGGCTTCGAGCACCGCCTCGCTGACGACGTTCTCGGATGCGATCAGCTCCAGGTTGTCTTCCAGGCGCCGCGTCTCCTTTTCAATCGCGGCAAACACCTGCGGATCAGTTTTTTCGAGAAATGACATACGTGTCCTTGGACTATTTGTTCTGCTCTTGGTCATCGAGCCGGGTGCCGAGATCGCTTTCGATTCGGCGAATTTTGTCGATGCGCCGCTGGTGCCGACCGCCGGCAAACGGCGTCGCTAGCCAGATTTCCACGATCTGTTGTGCCAAAGCACCGTCGGTCTTGGCGCCGCTCAGAACTAGGATATTAGCATCGTTATGCTCGCGGCTCGATCGGGCGCTATCGAGATCCTGCACCAGCGCAGCGCGCACTCCGGGAAATTTGTTCGCGATAATCGACATGCCGATACCGCTGGTGCAAATCAGCACACCGCGCTCGGCTTGGCCCGATGAAACTTGGCGGGAAACTTCCTTGCCGAAGTCGGGGTAGTCGACCGATTCACGTCCCTGAGTGCCGAAGTCGCGGACATCGACTCCCCTGGAGCGCAGGTACTTCACCAAAGACTCCTTAAGCTCGACCCCGCCGTGGTCGCATCCGAAAGCGATCATATTCTTGCTCAACCGAAGGCTGACTCCGCCTTGCAATTTGTTCTGCTGATAAAGAAAATCGCAGAGCCGTGGCTTTATTTCCACTCCCCTGCGATTTAACGATTTTTTCGGATCAAAGTTAGGGCGATCAACCGGCCTCACCCGAGGCAGGCCTGGCGAGAAGCCCTAGCGATGGGCTTCGATATAGGTGATGACGTCCTGGACGGTTTTGATCTTTTCCGCATCCTCGTCGGAGATCTCCATCTCATATTCTTCTTCCAGTGCCATCACCAACTCAACGATATCTAGCGAGTCGGCCCCCAAATCTTCGATAAAGGAAGCCTCCGGAGTCACTTCTTCCGCGCTTACTCCCAGTTGTTCGCAGACGATTTCCTTCACCCTGGCCTGAACAGATGCCGCCATCTTCACATACCTCCTGCTACGAATTCTTCACATGTACAGCCCGCCATTAACGTTAAACACCTGACCGGTTATGTATCCGGCATTTGCACCAGCGAGAAATAGAATCATTTCAGCCACTTCAGCGCAAGTGCCGAAACGGCCAAGTGGAATGGACTTGAGAAACTCCTCACGCAATTTCTCGGGCAACCGGTCGGTCATATCGGTTTCGATAAATCCCGGCGCCACCGCATTCACCGTCACCCCGCGTGAAGCCACTTCCCTGGCCACCGCTTTGGTGAATCCGATAATCCCCGCCTTTGACGCAGCGTAGAGCGACTGCCCCGAGTTGCCCATCTGCCCCACCACCGACGAAAGATTGATGATCCGGCCGTAGTGCTGGCGAATCATGTAG
>JAICHC010000756.1 GCA_025922795.1 Candidatus Binatia bacterium
AAATAATTGCACTCGTGAAAGATCTTGGTTACGAGCAGGTGACTTTGCGGCGCGAGGAACGGTTCGTAAGCGGGAAAGAGAGGAGGCTCGTCCTGCCCGAGGTATGCGAAGACGATGCCGGCGCGCTCCGTGCACGGGTAGGCGGGATGATGCACCTTTTCGCAAAAGCGCTTCGCCGGCGGCTCGCAGGGCTGCTCCAGACAGTTCCCGCGGCGATCGAAGAGCCAACCGTGATAAAGACAGCGCAGGCCGCCGTTCTCGACACGGCCGTAGCTCAAGTCGGCGCGCCGGTGCGAGCAGTGCCGGCCGAGGAGTCCAAGCTGCCCGCGATCATCGCGAAACAGCACCAAGTCCTCGCTCATGATGCGCACGGGGAGCGGCGCGCCGTTGGCCGGCAGCTCTTCCACGAGCGCAACCGGCTGCCAATACCGCCGCAATAGGTTACCGGCGGGAGTGCCGGGGCCCGTGCGAGTCAATAGATCATTGTCTTCTTGGGAGAGCATATCGCTATTTTGGATTTTCGATTTTGGATTTTGGATTGATTCGAGAGCGTATTTCCATTGGGGCAATATATAGCGCCGCCCGAGACTAGGTCAAATCCGAGGATAAACTTGACCCGCGGCGACGGGCTGTGATTAGGTAGCGGGACTCACTCGGAATCACGTCGGAGGTTTGATCATGGCGAGCTCGTGGCAGAATGTCCAGGTCGATGGTAGCAACATGCCGCTCTACTTGAGCGTGCCGGAGAGCGGCGGTCCGGTCCCGGGTATTGTCGTGGTTCACGGGCAGTCCGGCCTTGAAAACTTCATTAAAGACACGACGCATATGCTGGCGCTGCAAGGCTACGCCGCAGCGGCGCCAAACCTCTATCATCGAGACGGGCCCGACTGTCAGGATGAAAATGCCGCGCGCAAGGCGCGTGTGCGCGATCCGTCGATCATTCGAGATGTCGAGGGCGCGATCGGCTTTCTCAAAAACCACCCGCGAGTCGATGCGGGGAAGATCGGTATCGTTGGCTTTTGCATGGGCGGACGCATCGTTTATTTGATGGCCGCGGCGAGTCGAAACCTGACCGCGGGCGTGATGTTCTACGGCAGCGGCACGATGGTGCCGTTCGGCGAAGGCCCCTCTCCATTCGATCGTACGCGGGAGATCAATTGCCCGATCCAGGGACATTTCGGCGCGGAGGACAAGAATCCGTCGCCCGAAGACATGCGCAAGCTCGATGCCGAGCTTACACGCTTCGGCAAAGCACACGAGTTTCATACCTACGCCGGTGGGGCGCATGCGTTTTGCAACACTGGCTCCGCCAATTACCGGCCGCACGCGGCGGCGCTTTCGTGGCCGAAAGCGATGGAGTTTTTCAGCCGCCACCTGGTGGGTTAGCCGTCCCCCTCCTTAAATCCTCCCCCGCGTCGCGGGAGGAGACAGGTGGGGGAATTTGTGCCGCCAAGCCTGGATAGACACTGCTCCGCTATGCGTTATGGGATATTTTTTCTGCCGGCTCTGAGCGCGGCCGATCGCGCTGGCGGGGCGGGCCGTCTTCACACCCTGGTCGAACAAACGGCATTTGGTGAAGAGCTGGGCTTCGATTCGGTTTGGCTCGCCGAACATCATTTCCATTCCTTCGGCGGTATTCTATCGAGCCCGACGGTGATCGGCGCAGCGATCGCGCAAAGAACTTCGAAGATACGCATCGGCACGGCGGTGACTTTGCTGCCCTATCACAATCCGCTGCGGATCGCCGAGGACTACGCCACCCTCGACTGCCTGAGCAATGGCCGGCTCGAGTTCGGCATCGGTCACGGTTTCATCATATACGAGTCGCTCACTTTCGGCACGCCGCTCGAAGAACTGCGCGAGCGCTTCAAGGAAAATCTCGAGATCATTCTCAAAGCATGGACCGAGCCGAAGTTCAGCCATAAAGGTAATTCCTACCGATACGATGACGTGGAGCTTTTACCGCGCCCGGTGCAAAAACCCTATCCGACCGTTTGGATGGGCGCGACTTCGACAGCGGAATCGTTCGAGTTCGCGGGACGCAGCGGATTTCACCTGATGCTGATTCCCTTCCTGCACGAGATCGAGGAATTGCGCGCCATGGTCGACGTTTATCTAAACTCGCGGCGCGCGGCGGGTTATGATCCGAAAACGGTGCGCGTGATCGCGATGTATCACATCTACGTCGGCGAGAGCGCCGCCGAAGCTCGCGCGACGGCCGAGCCGGCGCTGGCGGCTTATCACGCCGCGGCGGCCGACGCGCGCAATTTGACCCAGGGACTTCCTGAGCCGGAATCCTACCGCACCCATGACGAACACCGCGCCAAGATGCGCAAGCTCACGTTCAACGATTTGGTCGAGCAAAACCGTGTGCTCGTCGGCGATGCAACAGAGGTGCGCGACAAGGTGGCGCACGTGCGCGATCGCCTGCGCTTGACGGACCTCGCCGGTAACTTCGCCCTCGGAAGCCTGCCCGACGCACAGACGCGCGCGACGCTGCGGCGTTTCATGGAACAGGTGGCGGTAAAGGTCTGAACTAAAATCGGTGCGAAAAATGGAAACTGGTATCGCC
>JAICHC010000757.1 GCA_025922795.1 Candidatus Binatia bacterium
CCATGAAAATCAACGAGAGTTGTTCCAAGCAAACACATACGTTTATCACCGGCCGCGCGCTGATTATTTCGGCCGCAGCGCTTATGCTTCTTTTTGGGACGGCGATCTTACCCGCGCAAACTCGCCAGGAGGAAGTCGCTGTGAAAGGCGCCAAGGTGATGCCGTTCGATCTCGAACAAACGACCCATGTGTTTCAGAAACTTGACGACGGCGGCCTGCAGAAAGTAGTCGCCAAGGACCCTTCGAATAAAAAACAGATTGCACTAATACAATCTCACCTAAAAGAAGAGTCGGAAAAGTTTCGCAAAGGTGACTTTTCTGACCCAGCCAAAATCCATGGCGAAGATATGCCGGGACTAGCGCAGTTGAAGGCAGGCGCGCCGAAAATCAATGTTCGCTATTCAGCTTTGCCGGACGGCGCGCAGATTCGCTACCAAGCGAAGGACCCCAAACTGGTGACCGCAATCCATCAATGGTTTTCAGCACAGCTCTCCGACCACGGAGACCACGCTACACATTAGTAGAAACACGCTTAAATCCCATCCGAGTTGAGAAGCATCGCATCGGACAGAGGGTTATTCAGATATGGGCTAACCGGAGGATCGATGGACTACGACAGCGACGCCGAGCGCACGGACGCCGGACGCCGGCGTTTTCTGAAACAGGCGGACGCGGTCGCGCTCGGGGGACTTATGCTCGGCGGAAGGGCGCTGGCAAGCGCGGAACACTCCATGTCGCCCGCCGAGGCGACGCCGGACTTCAATCCCGACCTCGAGATGGAACTTGCCGCGGTTGTCGACCAGGTCGGCTTGCTCCCAGGCGAGCCGACGACTGTCTGGCGATTCACCGGCAAGGTGCTTCGCGGCAGCGCCGATGCCTTGAGCTTTCTGAAAAGCTCGGATCATGGACCGAGTTTCGTTCCTGTGCTGCGTCTGCGGCGAGGTCAAAAAGTCCGCATTTTTTTCTCTAATCGCCTCCCCGAGCCGTCGATCGTGCATTGGCATGGGCTTCACATCGTGCAGCGCATGGACGGTCATCCCATGTACGCAATCGGTGCGGGCAAACGCTACGTCTATGAATTCGTCGTCGACAATCGCGCCGGCACCTACTGGTTTCACCCCCATCCGCACGAGCGTACCGGATTTCAGGTCTATCGCGGCCTCGCCGGGTTCTTGCTCGTGAGCGACGACGAGGAGGATGCGCTGAAACTTCCGAGCGGGTCGTTTGACCTGCCCCTGGTCATTCAGGACCGCACTTTCGACGGTCGCAACCAGCTCGTTTATGTGCAGTTCATGATGGAGCGAATGATAGGTTTTATGGGCGAGCGCGTCCTGGTGAACGCCGCGTCGGACTACACGAGAGCGGTAGAGCGGACTGCCTACCGGATGCGCTTGTTCAACGGCTCGAACGCGGCGGCCTATCGGCTCTCCCTGAGCAACAACCGGCCATTCTTGGTTATCGGCACCGACGGCGGCCTGCTCGAAGAGTCTATGACGCGCCGGACACTCACGCTCGGCGTCGGCGAGCGGGCCGACGTTTGGGTGGATTTCGCCGCGGCACAGGTCGGTGACGAGATCGCGTTGATCGCGCAGCCGTTTGCGCCGATGATGTCGGGTGGTGGAGGCATGCCGATGATGGGCAGGCCGGCCAGCGCGGTGCGGCGGGCTATTGCGCGCTTCCGGGTCGGCAGTGGCGCCGCCGCGAAGTCGTCGCCGCCGGCGCGTCTTTCGAGATTCCCCGGGCTTGATCTGCGTGAAGCCGTCAACCGCGAACGGCCGCGGAGAATCCAAATGTCGATGATGCGCGGCCAGGGGTTTCTAAACGGGCGGATCTTTGACATGGAGGAGGTTGCCGATGACGAGCGCGTGCGGCTCGGCACGACCGAGGTCTGGGAATTCGTCAACGACTCGCCCATGGCCCATCCGATGCACGTCCACAATCTTCAGTTCAGAGTGATAGAGCGCAGCAGCGTAATAAGCACGGCGGGCGATCCGAATGGCCT
Organism: Candidatus Binatia bacterium; assembly: GCA_025922795.1. The sequence continues at coordinate 2,003 of JAICHC010000757.1, forward strand.
TAGCGCTGGATTTACGGACGAGGGACTCAAGGATATTGTGTTGGTCCTGCCTGGCCAGCGCGTTAAAGTTCTCATGAAGTTCGAAGACCATACCGGGCTTTACCTCTATCACTGCCATATCCTCGAGCATGAGGACCTGGGAATGATGCGCAACTATCGCGTCGAGGTGAAACGCGCTTGACGCGGGTTTTCCGTTCGTCGTTTGCTGTTGCGTGACGATCTACGGTTTGATTTCTGGTCTCAGTGTGTGCCTTTTCTGAAAGCAGTGGAGCGAAAGATGATCACGGAGGCTCTGGCCCCCTCCGGCAGCTTTCAGACGCACGCCGCAGAAATGCTCGGCATCAGCGAGCGAGTTCTGCGCTATAAATTACATAAGTACGGGTTGTATGAAGACCCGAACTCCGAATAGAATTTTCTCGAACCTGGTTTTTCCTCCGACATCTGCGCGTATCGCCGCCAATTGGAATTCATCTTTCGCCGAAGGTTTGCATTCCTGAGCCCGCGGCCCGTCATCCGCTCAAAGGCCGGTGAATCAATTAACGCATAGGTTAGCAAGATTCGAGTTGA
>JAICHC010000758.1 GCA_025922795.1 Candidatus Binatia bacterium
AAGTTATCCAAGGCCAGCAGCGGTCGCCATTGACCGTTAAATTTTTCTCGCTTTTGCTCGAGCGCGACCGGTTGACCCATCTAGCCGGCATCGTGAGCAGCTATCGCCGTTTGCTCAACGAAGCCAAGGGCCGGGTCGAAGCAAAAGTGGTCAGCGCCACTGGGCTCGATACCGTTTTGGCGGAGCAGCTGCGCCAGCAGTTGCGCAGCATCTCCGGCAAGGACGTCGTGATGCAGGAAGAAACGGACCAGGAACTGCTCGGCGGGCTGTTGGTCGAACTGGAAGGTAAAGTCTACGACGGCACCATTCGTACGCAGCTTGAAAGAATGAAGCAGCGGATCGCGCGCGTTTACTAAGGAGCGAGCTATGGAGATCGGAACAGCGGAGATCAGCCGGATCATCAAAGAACAGATTCGCGATTACGAGAAGGCGGTCGAGATCCAAGAGATCGGGACGGTGCTTTCCACCGGAGATGGGATCGCGCGCATTTACGGACTCGACAAGGTCGCCGCCGGCGAACTGTTGGAATTTCCCCACGAGATTTACGGCATTTCGCTCAATTTGGAGGAGGACAACGTCGGCGCAGCGCTGTTCGGTGAGACCCACATGATCAAGGAGGGCGATACCGTCAAACGCACCGGTCGCATCGCCGAAGTTCCAGTTGGAAAAGAGCTGATCGGCCGCGTTGTCGATGCGCTTGGCGAGCCGATCGATGGTCGCGGTCCGATCAATTCCAAGGAAACCCGACGGATCGAAATCAAAGCGCCCGGCATCGTGGCGCGCCAGCCCGTGAAAGAACCGCTCCAGACCGGCATCAAGGCAATCGACGGCATGATCCCAATCGGCCGCGGCCAGCGCGAGCTTATCATCGGAGACCGTCAGACCGGCAAGACCGCCGTCGCCATCGATACGATCATCAATCAAAAAGGCGGGAACGTCATCTGCATCTACGTCGCCATCGGCCAAAAGCGCTCGACCGTGGCTCAGGTCGTCGATAAGCTGCGCGAGTACGGCGCCATGGATTACACGATCGTGGTCGCGGCGACCGCGTCGGAGGCGGCGCCTTTACAGTACATCGCGCCCTATTCGGGTTGCACCATGGGCGAACATTTCCGCGACAACGGCGGCCATGCGCTGGTCGTCTACGACGACCTCTCCAAGCACGCTGTGGCGTATCGCCAATTGTCACTGCTGTTGCGCCGGCCGCCGGGGCGCGAAGCCTACCCCGGTGATGTTTTTTATCTCCACTCCCGGCTACTCGAGCGCGGTGCCAAGATGAGCGACGCGCGCGGCGGCGGTTCGCTGACGGCGTTGCCGATCATCGAGACTCAGGCGGGTGACGTATCCGCGTATATTCCGACCAACGTGATCTCGATCACCGACGGCCAGATCTTTTTGGAAAGCGATCTCTTTTACTCTGGCGTGCGTCCGGCGATCAACGTCGGCATTTCGGTTTCGCGGGTGGGCGGCAACGCGCAGATCAAGGCGATGAAACAGGTGGCCGGCACCCTGCGCCTGGAGCTGGCGCAATATCGGGAGATGGCGGCGTTCGCCCAGTTCGGCTCGGATCTGGACCAAGCCACCCAGCGCCAACTTAATCGCGGCGCTCGCCTGGTCGAGTTGCTTAAGCAGGGTCAGTATCAGCCGCTGCCGGTAGAAAAGCAGATTCTGATCATCTACGCCGGCACCAGCGGATTCGTCGATGACTTGCCGCTGGGCGCGCTGAAAAAATACGAGCAGGAGCTTTACACATTTATCGACATGAAACAGCCCGACATTTACGCCGACATTCTGCAGAAAAGAGAGCTGGATGCGGAGTTGCGGGCCAAGATCAACAAAGCCCTGGAACAGTTTAGGGAGAATTTCAAAGCCTAAGTCATCTGGTTTCTAGTTCCTAGTTGACAAGAAACCGGGGACTAGAAATTAGAAACTCAGATGTATGGCGACTCTCAAGGCGATACGGAAGCGGATCAGCTCGGTCCGCAATACCCAGCAAATCACCAGGGCCATGAAGATGGTCTCCGCGGCCAAGCTGCGCCGCGCTCAAGACGCGGCAATAGCGGCGCGTCCTTATGCGGAGAAGATGACGGAGCTTTTGGCAAACGTCGCGGCGCGGGTTTCGAGCGCCGCTCATCCGTTGCTTCAGGGACGCGAGGAAAAAAGGATTCTTCTAGTGTTGTTTACCTCAGACCGTGGCCTGTGCGGCGGCTACAATGCCAATTTGATCCGCGCCGCCGAAGCTTTCATCAGGAAAAACAGCGGCGATACGGAAATCGAACTGGCGCTGGTCGGGCGCAAGGGCGCGGATTATTTTCGCCGACGCCGGTCCGCCATCGCCGAGCGCTATACCGGGATTCTGGCCACGCCTGCCGATGAGTTGGCGGCGGAAATCGGCCAGAAGTTAATTGCCCGTTTCACCAATCGCGAGACCGACGCGGTTTACATCCTTTATAGCCGCTTTCGCTCGGCTCTCTCACAAGTGCCGACGTTGGAAAAAATTCTACCGATTGCCTTGGCGGAGAGCGCCGACGTAGCGGAGCATACGACCGAGTACTTATATGAGCCCGG
>JAICHC010000759.1 GCA_025922795.1 Candidatus Binatia bacterium
ACCGCGCTCTGACCGAGCGGCAGCCGTTGGCGGAGAGCGCGAAACTGCTGGATCAGCAGCACGGCCGTCAGCACGGCGACGAGCGCGATCAACCACCAGGGCAAAGGGCCGATGAGGTAAAGATCCTGCATCGGCTTACCGGGTGAGCCGCCGGCGAATGAACGGGACGTGAATCAAGTCTTCTTTGTAGTTTTCGGTCATCGCGTAGAGAATAAGATTGATCCCCAGATGAAAAGCATCGCGGCGCTGCGCTTCGCCGCCGGGCGTGCAGGCGTTGGTCCATCGGCCGGTTTGGTCGCGCTCCCAGGCTCCGCCGAGATTGTTGTGGCAGTAAATCACCGGCATCGAGTTGCCGACGGTGATCCCGTCGAGCGTTGGGCTGACAATCCTGACGCCGCCGATGCGGCGCAACAGATAGTAACTGCGCAGCGCGGCATGACCGGAAGGAAGGCGCCTGAACTCGTTTTGGGGAAAGACTCGTTGCATCTCGCGGCGCACCGCTTTGTCGAAGCCGTAGCCTTGCTGGCCGAGCGCGTCGTCGATCAGCATAAAGCCGCCGTAGGAAAGAAACCGGCGCAGGGTTTCGATTTCGTCGGGAGTGAACGGGTCGAATTCGTATTTTCCGGTCAAGTAGAGAAATGGATAGTTGAACAAATCCCGGTCGCTCAAGGTCGCCTCGTGGCGCTGAGCGGCAGCTTCGACGCTGGTGCGCGTCATCAGCTCTTGCATCAGCGGTGTGACTGCCAATGGGTGCGGATTCCAGTCGCCGCCGCGGTACTTGACCTGCGCGAAGGCAAACTGCAGCCGTTGGTTTTCTTTGGGCTGGGCCGCCTCGGCAATCCCCGGAAGCAATCCGGCGCCAAGAAAGCCCTGAGTGAATAGGCGGATGAAATTGCGACGATCCATAGGCAAACGCAAATTAAAAACTAAAAGTTAAAAATTAAAATTCTTCCGGAATCGCGGATCTGACAGGGCTAAGAAGCCGTAGTCTATCTTCATTTTTTAATTTTGCCTTTTTAATTGCTCAAAACCTTTGCCCCAGCCAGCTCTCCAGGAACAAAGTTACAATCAGCAGCGCGAGCAAGGGAAGCGCCAGGTCGGTGCGCTTACCGCCTTCTTTGAGGGCATCGATGGGAATGACCTCGGCGCGCACCGGCGCGAGCTTGGCTTGCAATTCAGCCGCGCTGATTTCTTCCAGACGCGATTCGAGAAACGGCGGATTGACCGCGTAAAGTTGCGGCGCGCCGGAATTCTTTTCGGCTCCGGCGGAAAGCGACAGCCGGTAAACCCCGGCGAGCTCATTATCGGCAATCGTCGCTACGGCGCGGGTTTTCTCGCCGGCAATCGGCACCTCCGTTGCTTGCTTGTTCGGTTTTGTGACGCGCAGACTCTTCCCGACCAACGCGGGCGGCAGGGATATCTCCTTCGCAGCGCCGACGGCGATGCCGGCATCGAAGTGACCGCGTTTGCCGCCGGCAAGATGCTGCGCGAGCGTTTGCAGCAAGGGTAGAAACGCAGTTTTCAAAGGCAGATCAGTCCAGTCGCGATCCGCCGTGGTGGTTATCAAAATCACTTTGCCCGCGCCGAGCCTTTGTTCGAGCACCAGCGGATCGCCGTTGGCGAGCGAGATCAGCGCCGATTTGCCGCGCGGGCTGGCGCGCAGATAACCCCAGACGCGGGTGGACTTGAGTGATTCGAGCAGAATCGGATCGGTGAAACCCTGCAGCGCGGGATGAGCGAGATCGAGCTTGGCGATTTTTTCACCGCTTGCTTCGGGGCCGATTTTTTTATCGCGCAGTTCCGCCGGCACGGACTGGGAAAGTTTTTGGTTGTAGCTGGCCGATTGAAACTTATCGCCGGCGAAAATCAATAGACCGCCGCCCTGACGCACAAAGTTTTGCAGATTGGCCACGAACGGCTCCGGCAAAGTCGCGACATTGCAGAGGATCACGAGCTGGTAACTGTCGAGCGCCGTCGCGTTGAGCGCGTCCGGAACGATCACGGTCGGCAGAAACAGCGATGAGTCGCGTTCGCCGCCGGGATTGAGCGCGCGGCTTAGAAAAAAGCTCTCGCTCTGCACCAGCGCAGTCTGCGGATCGCCGTCGACGATCAAGACTCTGAGCTTGTCTTGGGCGTCGATCGTAAAATTGGACACGGCATTGCCGGCAAGCCCCTCTTTCTTCAAGCTCACCTGGCCGGCTTGTGCGCCGGATTGTCCGACCCGGGCTTGGAAATTGACCGAGACTTCGCCCTTGGGCGGCACGCTGACGAGTTTTTGTTCCTTGCTTTGACCGCCGATGCTCAATTGCACGAGCACATCCTTCACTTCCCGATCGGAGAAATTGCTCAAGGTCGCTTCAATATGAAGCGGAAGATTAACGCCGACTCCCGGGCCGGCGAGGCGGACCTCCTTAATCCCGGCGTTGAGCGGCTGCTCTTTGCGGCCGACGTGAATCAATTTGATCGGAACCGACGGATCGACTCGTTTCAGGGCGGCGATGGAGAATTGATCCCAGCCGGTCAGGCCCATATCCGTGATCAAGCGAATTTCTTTTTGTCCGGC
>JAICHC010000760.1 GCA_025922795.1 Candidatus Binatia bacterium
AGCCAGGGCGGAGGATTTCGTCGATCTGCGCTTTGTCGACAACCTAAAGAAAAGCGGATTTCTCGCCAAGCTCTACGGCACCGGCGCAGTGAGTCAAAAGTGACGATTGGCAGCCGAAGGCTTCGAACACGGCGGGTCGCGGAAAAAAGGGCAAATGGAAAATAAAATGTCGCCCGCGATCTTGATCGCTGCGCTCATCGCCGGATGGCTCACGTTTGCTGCTTTTCGCATCGTCCATGCATCCGGATTTTACGCCGGCAAAACCATCCGCGTGATCGTCGGCTTCGCTCCCGGCGGCGGTCACGATACCTACGCGCGCGCGGTGACGCGTCACATGGGCAAGCATATTCCGGGAAACCCGAAGTTCGCCGTCGAGAACATGGATGGAGCCGGAAGTCTGCTCGCGGCCAACTATCTTTACAGTAAAGCAGGCGCGGACGGCCTGACCATCGGCAGCTGGAATAATTTGATGATCCTGCAGCAAGCGCTCGGCGCCCAGGCAGTGCGCTTTGATGCGCGGCGCTTCGGCTGGATCGGCGCGCCGAGCCAATCGCGCTCGGTGTGCGCGGTCATGGCTTTCACCGGGCTCAAAAACCTCGATGACGTGCTGAGCACAAGGCGCGCTCTCAAAATCGGCGCCACCCGCGAAGGCTCGACGACCGACGACCTTCCCAAGCTCATGAACATGTTCATGAAGACAAACTTTAACGTGATCTCCGGCTACACGGGCACGGCGACGATACGGGTCGCCATGGAAAGTCACGAGCTCGACGGCGCGTGCTGGGGATGGGAATCGATGAAGGTCACGGCGCGACCGCTGTTAAGTACCGGCGGCGACGGCCGGCTCATCCCGTATGTTATCGACGGCGCGAGTAAAGATCCGGAAGTAAAAGACCTGCCGCAATTTACCGAAGTGATTAAAGACGCGGATGATTTGGCCGCGTTCAAGGTATGGAAGAAGCCCAAGGAGTTCGAGCGGGCACTGGCGGTGCCGCCGAACACTCCGAAAGAGCGATTGGCAGTCTTTCGCCAAGCCTATCAGCAAACGCTCGCAGATTCGGCCTTTCTGGCGGAGGCCGAGAAATCCAAAATGATTATCGAGCCGGTGCGCGGCGAACGGGTAGAGCAGGCGGTGAACGAGTTGCTGGCGATTTCTCCGCAGACGAGACGAAAGCTCCAGTTCCTGATCACAAAGCAGGGAAAAGTTTCTTAGAAAAAGGTGGTGGTAGAGAGGATTCGCGCAGAAAATTGGCACGCCAGAATTTGAAACTGGCAGCAACGACAGGAGACGGAATCATGAAAAAACCCGTTCCGCTAGCGCTAGCCATTAGTTTCGCGCTGCTCTGTTTCGCTTCTCTGCGGCCCGCCGCCGCGGAGGACTTTTATAAAGGCAAGACGTTACGGTTCATTGTCGGTTATGCGCCCGGAGGCGGCTACGACACTTACACGCGCGCCGTCGCTCGCTACATTAGTCGGCACATCCCCGGAAACCCCTCGACCGTAGTGGAAAACATGGAGGGAGCCGGAAGCCTCTTGGCGGCAAACTACATGTTCAACAAAGCTGATGCCGATGGGCTCATGGTGGGCAATTTCAACAGCGGCATGGTCACCCAGCAGGCGTTAGATGCGCGCGGTATCCGCTTCGACGCCCGCAAGTTTGGCTGGGTCGGGGCGCCTGGCAAGGGATGGCCGACATGCATGGTGATGGGCTTTACCGGGCTCAGAACTCTCGACGACGTCATGAAATCTGGTGACAAGCTCAGGTTTGGCGGCACGCGCGCCGGCGCATCTTCTGATGATTTGCCCAAGCTCATGAATGCGCTCATGGGAACCAATCTCAAGGTGATCTCGGGGTACAAAGGCACCGGACCGATCCGCGTTGCTCTACAGAGCCGGGAAATCAACGCGCTATGCTCCGGCTGGGAATCCATGCGGGTGACGGCGCGGGCGCTGCTAGACGCCCAGGGCGATGACAAATTGATTCCGTTCGTGTTTCACGGCCGCGTGGAAGATCCCGAGGTCAAGGATCTACCCCAATACACCAAGGTCATCAAAGGCGAGGAAAATCTGGCCGCTTTCAAAGCCTGGGTCAACCAATATGAATTTCAGCGCCCGCTGATGGTTCCGCCCAAAACTCCCAGGGACCGATTGATGGTCCTGCGCACGGCTCTGCAAAAAACCCTCACGGATCCTCAATTTCTGGCGGAAGCACGCAAGAGCAAACTGGTCATCGAAAATGTCACCGGCGAGGACGTTGAAGGTTCAGTGAAGGAGATCTTGTCGATTTCACCCAGCGTGAAAAAGAAACTGGCGGTCCTTCTGCCCGGACAGAAACCGCAAGTCGCTAAGCAAAAATAAAGATCGGAGAAATAGAGTCGACTAAGAAAACAGGAGGCGAAAGCGATGAATACAAAAATCCGGCTCGCCGTTGCCAGCATAATCGGACTGTTTCTTCTTAGCGCTGCAACTCGATCTGATGCCGCGGATTTTTATAGCGGTAAAACCATTCACTTCGTCGTCGGCGCCCCTGCGGGCGGAGGATACGACACCTACGCTC
>JAICHC010000761.1 GCA_025922795.1 Candidatus Binatia bacterium
CCAGTCCTTATAATCTTCTTGAATCGTCACTGCAACCCGGGGATTGAGCGATAGATTTTGTCCGTGACGCGAATCCGGGGCCGAAAAAAAATAAAGCTCGAGATCGTCGCTCGCGTAGAAAACCGTTGCGGCCCAGGGAATATCACCGGCACAGGTCGCCAGCGTCATGGTATTGTGGGATTGAAGGTAATCGAGGATTTGTGCTTTTAGCTCGCCCGACATCGTTGCCTAATGAGTTTGGCTACAAACTCAGGTAAGAGATATTTAACCCCATGAGCTACTATCGAGGATTCACAAGCGCGGACTCCGCGCCAGCTGAGCCTCGCGCAGCGCTCGAAGATCTTTTGCGCCAGTACAGAGCATAGTGACTTTGAGCTCATGAATCACACCGGCCATGAATTCTATCACCTTGTCGGCAGACTCCAAGGCCGCTCCAAGCACAGGCTGCCCGAGGGCTCCGAGGTTTGCGCCGAGCGCGATCGATTTCGCGATGTCCACACCAGTGCGAATTCCTCCCGATGCGATCAGTTCTATATCAGGCAAGGCCTTGCGTACGCTGATCAGCGCTTCTTGCGTCGGAATACCCCAGTCGGCAAAGACCGTGTCGGGCCGCCGGCCCATCTTGGCCGCACGCTGCGCCTCGACGGCGGACCAGGAAGTGCCGCCCTTGCCGGCGACATCGATGGCCTTGACGCCGGCGCGTTGCAATCGCCCGGCGACTTCGACTGATATCCCGTTGCCGACCTCCTTGGCGATGACCGGAACATCAAGCTCCCGGCACACTCTGGCGATCTTCTCGGTCAATCCTCTGAAATTTCGATTGCCCTCAGGCTGCACCGCTTCCTGCAGGACATTTAGATGAAAAATCAGCCCATCGGCACCAATCATCGCCACCGCCCGGCGACATTGCTCGATCCCGTATCCGTAATTGAGCTGCACCGCGCCCAGGTTACTCAGCAACAGAATATCCGGCGCCACATCCCGTACTTGAAAGGAGCTTGCGGCCGACGGCTCTTCGATGGCCACCCGCTGCGACCCCACGCCCATGGCGAGCCCCAAGCTCTGCGCCGCGGCGGCTAAATTGCGGTTCACTTTGCGCGCGAGATCGAAACCGCCGGTCATTGACGAGATCAAAATTGGCGCCTTGAGTCGCTTGCCGAGAAAACTGGTGCCGATATCGATCTCCTCGATATCGAGCTCCGGCAGGGCATTGTGGACAAACCGATAATCTTCGAATCCGGTGCTCGAAGGACTCGAAACACTTTGCGTGTCGAGGCAGAGTTCGAGATGTTCTTTCTTACGCTTTTGAGTTTGAGTGAGGGCGCTTCTGACCCTGCGCTTCGGCATGATGGTGCAGTGCCGGCTCGCCGCTCACCGCTGCTTTTTCGCGGCTTGGCGATCTTTCACGGCGGCCAGAGTAGGCGTTTTAGCCGCGTCGGGATGACGGCTCATCCCTTCGTCATCCCAGCGATGGAAGAGTTTTACGTCGATGTCGAACTGATCCAGGATGCGCGTTACGGTCTGGTTGATGACGTCATCCAAAGTTTTGGGCCGGTGGTAAAATGCCGGAACCGGCGGAAAGATCACCGCCCCCATCCTCGTCAGTGATGCCATCGCCTCGAGGTGCCCGAGGTGAAGCGGCGTTTCGCGAACTACGAGAACGAGTTTTTTTCGTTCTTTTAAGACCACGTCGGCGGCGCGCACGAGCAGATCGCCGCCGAGCGAATGCGCGATACCTCCCATGGATTTCATCGAGCAGGGCGCGATGACCATACCTTCCGTGCGAAACGACCCGCTCGAAATACTTGCGCCGACATTGTTCACGTCGTGCACCACGTCGGCCATGCCCTCGACGTCCTTCACCGCGTACGGGGTTTCCACTTGGATCGTCATTTTACCCGCTTTGGTCAACACCAGATGCGTCTCGATGTCGTCGATCTTCGAGAGAATCTCGAGCATGCGCACGCCGTAGACCGCACCGGTGGCGCCGGAAATACCGACAATCAATCGTTTCTGGTTCAAGGGAACTCCAATGTGAGCGCGTCCCCGTCTTGCACGCCGAGATGATCTTTCAAGCGGACCGGGGCGACGATCTCGATTTTGTCACTCGGATAATCTTTGACCTCCGGAAGCAATATCGCGCCATCCACCTCTTTCCGAATGGAATCCCTCTCGATCGATATCCCAATCGGGTAAAGCCGCGCATTGCAGAAACCGCCCTTGGCCGAAGCCAGTTGGAGACCACCGGCCTCGATCTGCATGCGCCGCCAGGTCTCGGCGTCGGCCGCTGCTTTGGGCCGCACGTTCAGCGTCGCGGGAAAAGGCGTAAAGCCGAGACTTTGTCTCAGTGCGTGCTGCACCCAATCGAGAGCCATAAACGAAGACGCCAATCCCAGATCGGAAAAAATGACCCCAATCATGCGCGCCATGAGCCTTGATTCAATGGCCGGAAAGCGAGGCCGCTTCGCCGCCGCGCCGGACCTTGATGACCTCGGCCAAGATCGACAGAGCGATCTCCGCCGGTGTCTCGGTGGCGATATCGAGACCGATAGGCGCA
>JAICHC010000762.1 GCA_025922795.1 Candidatus Binatia bacterium
AGGCTGCCCTGAAAAAAGCGCGGCTCGGTCAAAACCGAAATTGCGCTCGCGCCATGTGCGGCGTAATCCCTGGCGATCGACACCGGGTCGAAATCGGCGCGGATAAGCCCCCTCGATGGCGATGCCTTCTTGACCTCGGCGATGATGCGGCGCCGGTTTCCGCTCAGACTCTGAGAGAAGCCGCGGGCCGGCAGATGGAAAAGCGGGCGATCACGCAAGAGTTCCGGCGGCGCCTCCCGGCGGCGACGTTCCACCACGCTGCGCACGTGGTCGGCGATAGTGGCGAGAATTTCAGCCATGCCGGGTCAGGCGGCATTGGTCATGGCGACCAGATCTGCGAGTTTCTGCCGCGCTTTGCCTGAATCGATGGATTGAGCTGCGAGGCGGATGCCATCCTGGATCGTCGCCGCGCTGCCGCTGACGTAGAGCGCGGCGCCACTATTAAGCAAGACCACGTCCCTGGCAGGGCCCGGGCGGCCTTCGAGCACGCCGCGCACAATCCCAGCGCTCTGCTCGGCATCGCCGCCGTGCAGTTTTTCGAGCGCGCAGCGCTGGAGACCGAATTGCTCGGGCTCGACCACGTATTCTTTCACCTCACCATCGCGCAGCTCGGCGACTCGGGTCGAGCCGCAAAGCGAGATTTCATCCAGCCCCTCCAAACCGTGCACCACCATCGCCCGCGCGCTGCCGAGCTTTTTGAGCACGTGAGCAATTACGGCCACGAGCTCGCCGTTATAGATACCGATCAGCTGGTGAGTGGCCATGGCCGGGTTGGTCAGGGGCCCGAGAATATTGAAAATCGTGCGAATGCCGATATCGCGGCGCGGTTGAACGGCATACTTCATTGCCTCGTGGAGCAGCGGCGCGAACAGAAAGCCGATGCCGATGGTGGCGATGCATTGCTCGACGCGCTCTTTCGGCGCATCGACTTTGACGCCCAACGCGCCCAACACATCGGCGCTGCCGGATTGACTCGACACGGAACGATTGCCATGCTTGGCGACGATGACGCCGGCGCCGGCGAGCACAAACGCGGACGTCGTCGAGATATTGAACGTTCCCTTCTGGTCGCCGCCGGTGCCGCAGGTATCGAGAACGGTTTTTGCGCCCACCTTGACCCGGTGCGCTTTCTCGCGCATGACCCGCGCCGCGCCGGTAATTTCGTCGACGCTCTCGCCTTTCATGCGCAGCGCCGTGAGAAAAGCGGCCACCTGTAGCGGCGTCGCCTCGCCGGTCATGATTTGGTTCATAACCTCGATGGTTTGCGCCTCGGAAAGATCGACACGATTCACCAATTTGTCGATCGCTTCACGAATATTCATGCTCGGTAGTCCGGATTATTCATGCCTGCAAAGAACCCACAACCGCGCGCCGGCCGAGGAATAAGCCTCGCAGAGAGCGTACGACGATTCGTGGGTGCTTGGCAGTGGTTTCATTTTGCTCGATGATGGCTAATTTATTTAGTCAGCCGACCTCCTCAAGGTACAGGCCCATTGGCCGCGACCGAAGAGGGTTGCTCCTCGGCCGTATATCTCGTGAATAATCCGGCTAGATCGACTCACTTGCTTGCGGCAAACGCCTTGGGAAAGTTTTCCTTGCTGCGCAGCACTTCCGCCATCTTTTCCGCTTCGTCGCGTGAACCGAACTTGCCGACATTGACGCGATACCAGGTTTTGCCGCGATTCTCGACCGCCGTGACATACGCGTTGTAGCCTTTATTGTTCAGCCGATCAACGATCAGTTTTGCCGAATTCTCCTCGGGGAAAGCGTTGACCTGGGCGCGCCAGGCCTGGCCCGGATCTTTCGTGTCAGCATTGGCCGCCGCCTCGGACTTTTTTGCGGCGCTTGGCGCCGGGGCGCTTTTCTCGACCCGATTGGCGCTCGCTCTCACAGGGGCCTCGGCCCGAGCGGCCCCTGGGGCTTCTTTGGTTTCGGCTCTGGCGACTTTCTCCGGCGGCTTTACCGCTCGAGGTTTCTCTTCCGCCGCAGCGAGGGCGGTGCCTCGTTTGGAGAGCGATTCATTGAAGGTGATTTCGTTTTTTGCTTGCGGCGCCGGCGCCGCGCTCGATTCCGAAGCTCCCGGTTTGACCGGAATTTTCACCAGGGGCTCCTCCTTTTTTACAAGCTTTCTGCTTTCTATGCCCTGGCCCACGAACACGCCGAGGACAAATATAATCAACGCAGCGAACGTAAACGACGCGCCGAGCAGCACCATTTGGCCGCGGCTAAAATAGAAGCGATTGTCTTTGCCTCTGCGATTTTCCGCCATGGGTCGTTCCTCTTATTCGAAGTCTGTGATCACTAAAGGAGAGGGTCCGCTCGATACCCTCACAACCTACACATTGAAGTAGTGAAGAGATGACTGATGCTTCAAAACCCAATACTGCAACATCCTAAGTCCAAGGCTCCATTATCCAGTATCCGCGTCCGGCCGCGCGGCCATTCTGATCGGCGCCTCCACACCCAGGATCTCCAATCCCCGCCGCAGCGTCTTCTGTACGTTTTCAATCAGCAACAAGCGCGCGCGGCTCAAACCGAGGTCGTCGGAAATC
>JAICHC010000763.1 GCA_025922795.1 Candidatus Binatia bacterium
CCATCGCCGCGATGTCCTCCTCGGTCGTGCCGTAGTGCATCACGCTTGCCCGCAGCCAGATTCGAAAGCTGCCGCATCCGGGAGTGGTTTTTCGCTCGCTGGTCCCTGCCATTCAGACCGACCATTGGATTGCGTGGAACCAAAACAACGATTCTCCGGCCTTGCTCCAGTACGTCAGCATCGTTAAAAAAACTTCTGCCCGTTCGTAACGGCGGCGATAAGCCAATACCTCTTGGCTATACCCCGAGACGCAGGAAGTATTGGGCGGGTTAAGCGTCGCATTGTAAAGGTTGCTCCTGTTGCAAGCATGCGAGGATGGTGTGCCTTGCCCTTTCGGATGAAAGGGCCGACTACAGGGAGAAATAGTCCGCGAGCCGGGCGATCGGCTAACCACCCGAGAACAATCGCCCGGCCGCTCCCCTTTCATGAAAGTATTTTTGCAGAATACAATGAATCAGGCCTATCTGGCCCGGCACGGACAATGGACCTGGGTTCGTGAAGCCGCGCGGCCATTCGCATCCACCGCGCTCGCCAGGGAAGAGTGTGTTTCAGCGCACCTCACCGACATGCGGCTGGTGATTTCTTACGCCGACGGCGATTCGCCGTACGATATACAGATCGCGATCGAGAACTGAGCGTCCGATCGCAGCGAGCCGATGGTTCGCGGCTATCGCACTCCGGCGCTTCGCAATTCTATATCGTGGCGCGGGAGTCGAAACCGAATAACCGTAGCGGTGCCGTGGTAGCAACGGTGTTCATCACAGAAATCCCGCGCGGCGGCGGGCGTCCCAAAATCCCGGACTTTGTCCGCTTTCCCCGTCCAACCGCCTCGGCAATCCAGAAACAGCCCGCTACTTAAATTCTTAATCAGGATCTTCACCTGGCAAGGTAACACCTCTCGGTCCGATCTGGACGATACTTCATAGGCATCGTCCCCATGCAAACGAAGTATTGGGATCATGAGTCCCGTGCCGCTAGTCTTCTCTTCACAAAATCCAAGACCGCGTGGCCTCGACCGAGTCGTCTGAGACCCGGTGTCACCGGCGGCACAGGATGTGTTTGAAAGGACATGTATGGAACTGACCAATCGCACTGTTTTGATCGTTGACGATAACCCCGACGACCGCTTCTTCATGAGCAGGGCGCTTGCGCACGTTGTCCCGGGTAGCGTCGCGGAGTATCTTGGCAGCGGCGACGAGGCCGTTGCTTATTTGAAGGGTGAGGGAATTTACTCCGATCGAGCCGAGTTTCCGCTTCCGTCTTTCGTGATCACCGATCTTGAAATGGCCAACGGAGACGGCTTTTCAGTGCTGCGGGAGCTTCAACAAACCCGGTTCACGCACGCGCTGCGTGTCATGATGCTTTCCAGCTCCGAAGATCCTGAACATATTCGCTGCGCTCATCAACTCGGCGCGGCCTTCTATCCCAAGCCGGTCGGCCACACGCGGCTCTGCGCGATCCTGGCGTCCTTTTTCAAAGACGTGCCGGATAACGCGTACGCCCGAGAACCGAACGCTTCGTTGGTTTCATGCTAACCGGGCTCTTTCTCACTGCGCGATTCGCCGCTTCCATTCCGGCCTGATCCGCATCTTTCACTTCGCTTTCTTCTCGGGCGGAGGCTCGTCCCTCTGCCACTCGCGCGGGCCGGTTCGCTCCGGAACGCCAGTGATCAGGCCCTGGTACTCGGTCACGCGGGGACTGATGACCACGACCCCATGGTTGTCGATGATGTATTCGCGGATATCCTTGCTGTGGTTGCCGCCGCGCATCTTTACGATAAAGAGGATTTTGCGAAGCTGTCCAGCGATCTCGACATAGCGCAACCGGATGATGTCATCGGTCAGGAATGAAATGGCATAGTGACTGAAAGGCAGCGTAGTAAACGATTCCTCCACTTCGACGGTGCTGAGAATCGTAACACCGGCGGCGGTTAATGCACCGATCATGCGGTAGAGCGATTCGCGAAAATCGGCCCGGAAGCCAGGCGAGAGCGCCATTTCAAAACCGGCCAGTGAATCGATCACCAGCCGCCTGGCGCCGACTTTTTTGATGGCATCGAGGATCTCTTGCATGGTTTCGTCCACGGAAAGATCCAGCGGACGGAGGTAAAGGATTTCGAGCTTGCCCTTTTGACGGGGGGTTTTCAAATCCAGGTTAAAATTCCCCGCCCGCGTCGCGTATTCATCGGGGCGCTCCTCAAAAATGGCCACGACCCCTGGCTCCCCATTGCGGAGGCCGGCGGCGATAAACTGGGTTGCGAGGGCCGATTTCCCCGATCCGGAAGGGCCAGCGATGAGCAGGCTATCGCCCTGGAAAATGCCTCCGCCGAGCATTTTATCCAACTCGGGAATGCCTATCGAAACGCGCCGGCGGCTGAAGGTTTTGGCTTTTCCCTCTGTCAAGCCGAGGGTACGCGAGAAGGCTTGCAGGCCGTCATTGGTAATGCGGACCGTATGGAGCCCGGGCACCGAGGCGTGCCCGCGCAGTTTCTGGATTTGCAGCTTGCGCACCACCGAATTTCGTTCCGCGACCTGGCTCAGCCAGAAGA
>JAICHC010000764.1 GCA_025922795.1 Candidatus Binatia bacterium
AGAAAGCCGCCTTGAAATACGTTGCGTCCTTCGGCGTCCTTGCGATTCACCCACCAGGTAAAGTTGAGCAAGAGTTTATGAAAAATCCGTTCGAGAAAGTTGCGATCCCCTGCGCCGCGGCGCTTTTTTTCAAGTTTGTAGACACGCCAGGCGGCCCAGGCGTGCACCGGCGGGTTGACGTCGCCGAAGGCCCATTCATAGGCCGGCAGCTGGCCGTTAGGGTGCATGTACCACTCGCGTGTCATCAACAACAGTTGCTCTTTCGCGAAGTCGGCATCGACGAGCGCGAGCGCGATGCAGTGAAAAGCTGAATCCCATGCCGCGTACCACGGATACTCCCATTTGTCCGGCATCGAGATCACATCGGCGTTGTAGAGATGGCGCCACTCTTTATTGCGGCCGGCGTGCCGTTCGCGCGGCGGCTGCGGGCCGGCCGGATCGCCCTTGAGCCAGCGATTCACGTCAAAATGATAAAACTGTTTGCTCCAGAGCAGCCCGCCGAGCGCCTGGCGCATCACCTGCCGGCGGTCGGCGGAGATATTTTCCGGCGCGATCGCGCGGTAGAACTCGTCGGCTTCCTCCTGTCGTTGGCTGATCTGCTGATCAAAGGTGCCGTTCAGCGGCCGCGTCGCGGCCGGCGCATCTGAGGAGAGCCGAAGCCGGACGGTATATTTTTCGCCGGGCGGAACCGTTGCGACATAATGGCCGGCTGCCTTGGTGCCATGACTGTCGGGATTCACGGCGGTCCTGACGCCGTGGACGATAAAGTCGTTGATGCTGTCTTTGACGTACGGTTTTTCATTGGCGCCGTTGAACAAGCGTCGATGGTTGGTTTCGTTCTCGGTGAAGAGAAAATTTGGGTTGCCCTCGAAGTAAAGCCAGCGCGAACCGTAGTAAAAGTGATCGAGCTTGATGGCCGCGATTTCCGTCGACGGGTCCCGGCGCAATTTCGGCCTGCGCTCGTCGAGTCCCCAAGACCAGGTGTTACGAAGCCAAAGCGTCGGCAAGAGGTGCAGTTCGGCGGCTTCGGGCCCGCGGTTCACCGCTTCGATGCGTATCAAGATATCTTCCGGCGCCGCTTTGGCATATTCGATGATGACGTCGAAATAACGATCCTCGTCAAAGATGCCGGTGTCGATCAGTTCAAATTCCAAGTCGCGCCGGTCGCGCCGGCGATTCTCTTCGAACAGTCGGCTGTAGGGAAATTCGCGCTGCGGATATTTGTAAAGAAATTTCATGTACGAGTGAGTCGGCGTCGAGTCGAGATAATAGTAGTATTCCTTGACGTCCTCGCCGTGATTGCCTTCGTTACCGGTGAGGCCGAACAGCCGTTCCTTGAGGATCGGGTCTCTGCCGTTCCAAAGCGCCAGTGCGAAGCAAATGTATTGATGCCGGTCGGAAATGCCGCCCAGGCCGTCTTCGCCCCAGCGATAGGCGCGGCTGCGCGCGTGGTCGTGAGGAAAATAATCCCACGCCGTTCCGTAGGCGCTGTAATCTTCACGCACCGTGCCCCATTGACGCTCTGACAGATACGGCCCCCAGCGCTTCCAGTTGGCCTTGCGCGCACGGTCTTCCTGCAGTCGCAGCTCTTCCTGAGTCACGGTTTTTTGCGGGCGGTTCGAAATTTTTATATCAGCCATTGTAGCCCATCCTGCCTGGGTTGGAGTCAAAGTCCGCAGCGTTTGTCGCCAACTTGCGGTCAGTTTCCAACGCGCTCACTGAAATAAGTGCGCCAGCTGTCGGGAAGGGCTTTGACTGCGGCGGCGCGACGCATGCCGGCCAAATCTTTGCGATCAAAGGCGTAGAGACGCGTGACGTCGGCGACAGACACGCGGCTTTCATCGCGGCTCAGAAAACGAATGAGATCTCCAGCGCCGATCTCACCCTCGCGGACAACCGATAAATAAAATCCGGTGCGCCGGCTGCGCAGAAATCGTTTGACCATGTCTTTTCTGGCGAATTTCGCGTTGAGCTTGTAACAGGGAAGACGTGGCTCGGTGACGACCAACTCCACCGATCCGATGCACAGCCGATCGCCAATGTTGACGTCTTTTTCGGCGATTCCGGCGGTGTCGAGATTCTCGCCGAAGCTGCCCCACGCCAAATCGACTCCGGGCAATTCTTTGCGCCAAAATTCATAGTGCTCGGATGGATAGGCATAGATCGCTTTGCTCGGTCCGCCGTGAACCGTCAGGTCGGCTTGCTGATCGCCGGCGATGTTAAGCGCCTTGACGCGCACGCGGGCCGCCACCGGTGTCTTAAAAATTCCGCTTCTGACTACTTTGCCGTCGTGGAAGATCTCGCGCGGCAAGCCAACGTTTACGGAGATGATTTTCATGAAAGGTCAACCCAGTACTTAGATGCCATGGGACGGCGCGAGGATGCTACTTCTGGAGAAAAAAACCGCTCCATGTGGCATGTCATTCTGAGCAGCGCTCCGCCAACCAATCCGCTTCGATGAATTTGACTAAAACAGATTCTTCGCCGTGTACCCAAGATGACATGGGGAGGGTTCCACCGCCACAGTCATGGTCAGAGGCCGACTAG
>JAICHC010000765.1 GCA_025922795.1 Candidatus Binatia bacterium
CGACGACCCAGTGTCCATCGACGTACCGCCCGAATGCACGGACGTCGGCAGCGCTTCCCGCGGGCTCGCGCTGAACATACTGCGGCAGAAGGTCTCCCACGGCGAATTTCGCGTTCGGGTCAAGCGCCGCTGTGGTCTTTTTCTCAACCAGGGCTGCTTGTCCCATGCGAGCTTGGAGTTGCGATTCGGGAATGGCTCGGAAGCCGGTGATTTTTTCATCGTACATGAACTGTGGCTTGGGTGTGCTAGAGAACGGCGACCGCCCGGCATCGCCGTTTCGGTACTCGAACACCCAATCATCGCTCGCGTAGCCAACAGCGTTAGAGCGAGCGGCGCGCCATTGCCAAAGATCGAGATACTTCCCCGCCGTCTTGAGTTTGTTCAGATCAGCCTCCGGCTTCACCTTATCCCATGCTCCGGCGTCGTCTTGCGACGTGCGCGTAATCAACAAATATTTTCGGATGTCCCCGACCCGCCGGCCCTTCGCGCCCCAGTACGGATGTGGCTCGATCGCCTTGCGGGAGACGTCTCTGGGCATGGCGCGCATGCTGTTGTGGCAAGTCATCCAACATCCGACCTGTGAGAACGTTGCGCTTGCACCGTCGAAAGCGGGCACGTTGTCGGGATCATCCAAGAGAATCGCTAGTCTATCTTCGTAGCTGGGAGGTACTCCTTTTTTGGTCGCGTCGGGTTTAGGCCCTCCCCACGCCACCCACTGTTTGCCGTCATACCGCCAGAGCGTGTGTACCGCGTGCGGTGTTTGAGTCGCCCATCGGAACTGGAAGTAGAGGAACTCTGAATCATAGGCCGCCCGGACCGTAAGATCGATCGTGGGTGCTTTACCCGCAATCGGATCGGCTTCGCGAGGACCGCCCTGTACTAACTTCGCCCCAAGCATTTTCTCTTGCCCCGCGTGACAGGTGGCACAGCCCGCATTGATGGCTTGAGCGCCCGCATGAGCATCGCTGGTCAAAAATTGCCATGAGGTCTGCCCGGGGTAAAACAACGTAACGGACTTAGCCGGAATCTTGTCCCAGTCGCCAGGAAAATTAAACGGCCTGGGGCCGGTTATCTCCGAAGGCGCAACTCCGAGCACGGCGCAGCTCCCCGCGATCGTGGCGAATGCGAACAGGACTATCGCAAGCACCATCCACCCGGACTTATCCATCATCATTTTCGCTCCTCTATTACTAACTTTACCGACCAGTCCCAAAGACAACTCTCGAAGGCCTGTTCCTCAAAGATCGTTCCTAGCGTTGAAGAGAACAATCTCGCCCGTGTGCGTCTAGGAAACTTATCAACGCACGCGCATTGCTGCTTGACACATTTTGTTGCCGACTTGAGTCTCTCGTAACGACTTCGGTACCTACTTTTAGGCGGTCAACCCGGGTTGGGCAAAGCCGGACACAAGACTAAGAGCCGTGGAAAAGGGAACGTTTAATTATCTCGTTAGCAATGATACGCGCACCTAATTCAGGATGCTCGTGGTCTTGTAGCATTAAGATTCCGGCCACGTCTATGGGTCAATCGGCCCACGATAATGTACGGCTCCCCCCTGCATTGTCCGAAAAACACAACCGGAACTCGACTCGTGCGGGCAACCGTGGAGGATCAGGCCGCAGATCGCGGCTTCGACGCGATTACGGAGTCCGAGTTTTCTGAGGATTTTCTCCATATGGCGTTTGACGGTGGCGGGACTTATGCCTAGATCCAAGGCGATCTCTTTATTGCTTCTGGCCTGAGCGACAAGTGCTAACACCCGTTGTTCTGCGGCGGTGATCTTTGGCAATTTACGCGAAACCTGATTCATCATGGTTGGCACTACGCTCGCAGAATCGGCAGCACCGTTAACCGCATCGAGCAAGTTGGTTCGCGCTGTTTTCGTCTCTCGCCATTGATTCCTCTTGGACTTACCGTTAAAGCCATTTATATTAGCCATCCACGCCGTGCTCTCCCTTCAACGCTTTCTTTTATCCTTCTCTCGTTGAAGCTGACGACTGCAGCTTGTGTTCCACGCAATGTGTCATCTCGCTCACAGATCCAACTCGTAGCCGGCTCGCGCCAGGGCCCGGCGCGCGGCTTCCATCACAAACGGGGTATCGACGTGCGGCAAGACTTTCACCTCCGGTGCTTCTTGCAACTGTCGCAAAATCTCACCGACTTCAGGTCCGGCCAGTTCCTCACACGCCTCGTACATGCCTCCTGGGTCTTCTTCGATCGGGTTGTGGAGCTTGAGAATGGTGCGGATGGCCGCGATCACCTGTGGCGTGGGTGACGGCACGAGCAGCGCGGTCAACGCGCCGTGATCGAGGCGCAGCTTGGCCGCAACCGGAAGCGGCTCGCCGCCGCGAATTCGCCGGGCCGCGGGCAGCAGGATCTTTTCCTCCATGCCGATGTGCTTCAGCAAACCCGAGCGGAATTGCGCGTAAACCGACATATCGATGTTTACCGGATCGGAAATGGCGCGCTCGAGCAAAGCATCGAGCCGTTCATGATCGTCGGCAAGATAGCGGTAGATTTTCCCGGGCATAGTAAGTATCGTTCGC
>JAICHC010000766.1 GCA_025922795.1 Candidatus Binatia bacterium
GATCTGATTCTCGGTCGTCGTAAGCTCTTCTTGCAAGTCCAAGACGTTTTTGTTGGCCTTGAGATCCGGATAATTTTCCATCAGCAGGAAAATTTTGCCCAACGATTGATTGAGCGCGTCTTCCGCTTCGGCCGCCTGTTTGGCGCCCTTGGAGGCCATCGCCTGGCTGCGTGCTTCGATCACTTTCTGCAAAGTATCCTGCTCGTGCTGCATGTAACCTTTGACCGTTTCGACCAGGTTCGGAATCAGATCGTAGCGACGCTTAAGCTGCACGTCGATTTGGCGCCAGGCGTTTTGGATTCTCAAGCGCAGCGCAGTGAGCCCGTTGTACGTCGAGATCAACCAGATGCCGATAACGAAAATGACGCCCCAGATAACAAAAATCATAAGCCGCGCAATCCTCCCGTCTCGTCGCGAAACAGAATCGCCCCGGTCACATCGCACACGCGCGCAACCCCGGTCAGGGTCAGTACGCGCTGCATCTCTTCGGCAAAGATCGCAAATACGCGCTCGACTCCGGCGGCGCCGAATGCGCCGACGCCCCAGGCGACCGGCCGGCCCGTCAGCACGGCTTTCGCGCCGAGCGCCAACGCTTTGACGATGTCGCCACCGCTGCGAATACCGCTGTCGAGGAGCACCGGGACTTTGCCTCCGACAGCATCGACGACCTCCGGCAGCGCTTCGAGCGCCGCGCGGTTAAAGTCGAGAATGCGCCCGCCGTGATTGGAGACCACCAGCGCGTCAGCGCCGGAGTGGATCGCCATGCGCGCATCATCGGCGCCCATGATCCCTTTGACGACTACCGGTAGCTTCACCTGCTGTTTCATCCATTCGATATCTCTGGGTGTCGATTTGTGCCCTTTGCGCGGTTTGCCGTCCTTGGTCGACAGTGGCACTTCGTCGCCGATCTTGACCGGCCGCACCGTGTCCATCGTAATCCCCACCGCGGCAAAGCCGAGATCCTCGGCCGTTTTGGCATACTCGGAAACTTCGTCTTTGCCGCGATTCATATAAGCCATGAACACCAGCGGCGATTGAACCGCGCTACGCCATCCTTTGGGATCGAGCTTGGCAGCCTGACTGGTAAACATCATCGCGCCGGCGCGCTCGGTGCCTTCGGCCACCTCGCGCTCGGCATCCTTACCGATCAAGCTAAAACTTCCCACCGGCGCGGTGATCGCGGGTGTGGGGAGCGTATGACCGAACAACTGGATGGAAATGTCCGGCTCGGCGACGTCATGAAAAATTTTCTGGCGGAAGAGATATTGGCGGAACGCGCGCGGATTGCGATGAAAAGTCGCTTTGGTTTCGGCCGCGCCGTTGAAATGCTTCCAGGCCTCGGCCGGCACTCGCTGGCGCATGACCTTGCGCAGATCGCGCAGGCCCATCTGCTCGAGCGGTTTCTCGGTCATAGCACGTCAGTTTGGAGAAGCAATTTCCCAGTAATTGGTGCCGGGATCTCGGAAACAGAACGACGCGAAGCGTTGACTTTCCTGGAGCGGTAAGAGCTCGCTCACGCCCAGCTCCTTGGCGCGCTCGCTGAACTGCCGATAAGCTTCTTTGACCGCCGCTTGGGATTCAACCGTCAAAGTGTTGCGGAAATTGGGTGAGAACATTTTGATGTTTTTGCGCTCGGCGCAAACCACGTAGGTGCGCGTGCTCGGATGTTTTAGATACATGACAATGGTGCTGAAGCGATGGACCTCCAGGCCGAGGACGTTGGTGTAGAAATCCCGGCTGATATTGAGATCATGAGCGACCAGCGTGCCATGTGTGAAAGCCTGGGGCACGTAACCGCGGCCGGGAAATTTTTCTACCGGATAAACTTCTTCCCAGTGGGGCTTTTTGACCCCGCCGAATTTCTGCGCCGCCGCTTCCTTGCGCGCAAAATCTTCGTAGCACTCGATTTCCCAACCGTTGGTGCCCGGTTCGACGAAGTAGCAGGAATACGAGCCATGGCTCCAGGTCGGCTTGCCAATAGCACCGAGCTTGTACTCGGCCTTGTGCGCCGTCAGATACTCGTAGGCCCGGTCGACTTCCTCGGTCGTCTGCACGCGCACACCCCAGTGATTATGCATCGGCTTGGCTGGAGCCTCGGGCCCAGCTTCATGCAACACCAGAACCCATGGCGAGTTGGGGTGCTTGAGGGTCGCTTCGCCGTGGTTTTCAGAAAGCTTCTCAAATGCCAACAAATCGGTCATCACGGCCATGGAATCCTGCAAATTACGGCATTCCATATGCGTCCTTGAAAGCGCGGTCGGCTTGATCATGTCTCCTCGGCCAATGCCCTCGGCTAATCGCTGAAAATTTACAGCGCTATCACTATCCTGTCAAATCGACTGACTCCCGGGTGCACCTCGGGAGTCAGTCGCCCTGAGCAAAGCCAAGGGCCTGCTTTCCAAAACTCGATCCGGGCACAACCGTCTGGGCACAGCGCCTTAATCGAGGTAGCGTCAAGACTTATGTGTAAATTTTAGGGGTTGCTGACGCCAATTTTCATTCAAGTGATGGAACACCGCGAAAACGATTCGTTGCAGGCTCTGGA
>JAICHC010000767.1 GCA_025922795.1 Candidatus Binatia bacterium
CTCTCGGACGAGATGCGCGAGGCGGCGCGTCGAATCGCGCCCGAGAACGGCAGACCGTGAGGACATTCCCTTCATCACTCTTCACTCCCAATGGCCAATGAAGACCTGATTTATCGAATCACTCGAGCGGTTTACGAACGCTTGGGTAACACGGTCGATGAGACGACCGTGGAGCAGTTGGTCACTGACATTTACAATCAGGTGCGAACTGTTGAAACGCCCGATCGAAGCGAAGGCTCGTCAGAGCGCATGGTGATTTCGGTGTTCGGATTAGACCATCCGGGAATCGTCGCGGGCGTTTCGCAGATTTTGGCTGAGGCGGGTTGCAGTATCATCGACATCAATCAAACGGTGGTGCAGAGTAAGTTTGCTATGGTGATCATCGCCGACACCGCACGCGCGAAAGAGAGCACAGCGGAATTGAAGGAGCGAATGCGAAACGAAGGTCAGAAGCTCGGTGTTCGCATCTACGCGCAGCGAGAAGATCTCTTCAACGCGATGCACCGGATATGAAGCCACAAAAAGGCACAAAAAGGACAAAGGTGTTCGCAAATCAATTCGCACATTTTGTGCCTTTTGTGGCTACTCTTTTTTAAGAAGCGATGTCTGAGCCGGAAATTGCACGACGGTGTACAGCGTGTGGCGTGTCGGTGCGCGACCGTGCGATGTTCTGTCCGCAGTGTGGAAATCCGATCACGCAAGGAGCGACGACAACAGTGGCTGAGACGCAGCCGTTGAGCGCGGTCCAACCGCCATCACCACCAACGCAGAAAGCACCAGTAGAAGACGGCGTGCGTGCTCGCGTCGAGAAGTTTCGAAAAGTTTCCAGCGTCATGATCGATCAAGCGGCTTACGATCCGAGTTTGCGGTTCCTGCTTGTAGCCGCCGGCTTGTTTCTACTATTTCTCGTGTTGCTGATCCTCAGCAAAGTGATCGGATAATGGAATACACTCAGGCTGAGATACTTCAAACCGTCGCGATGACCGAGATGGAGCATCTCGACGTGCGCACCGTCACGCTCGGTCTTAGCTTGCTCGACTGTGCGAGCGATTCTTTAGCAGGAGTCGCGCAGAAAGCGGGCGACAAGGTCAGGAAGGTCGCAGCTAACCTCGTAAAGACAGTTGACGAGATCGGTGACGAGTTTGGAATCAGAGTCGCAAATAAACGCATTTCCATAACGCCGGTCTCACTGATCACCGAAGGCGTACGCGGCGATCTACTCCAGGTCGCGAGAGCAATTGACGACGCTGCGCGATCGGTAGGCGTTGATTTTATTGGTGGATACTCGGCCCTGGTCCAAAAAGGCGCGACTCGTTCTGAGAACCAGTTTCTCGATTCAATTCCCGAAGCCCTCGCGACTACGGAACGTCTCTGTTCTTCGGTAAATGCAGCAACTACGCGCGCCGGTATCAACATGGACGTCGTGGGCCAGGTCGGCAGAATCATCAAAGACGCGGCCGAGCGCACTCGCGACCATGGCGGACTCGCCTGCGCGAAGTTTGTTTGCTTCGCCAACGCAGTCGAAGACAATCCGTTTATGGCCGGGGCTTTTCACGGCGTTAGCGAAACCGACGCGGTGGTCAACGTCGGCGTTTCCGGACCCGGCGTGGTCCATCATGCAGTCAGGCACGCCGATAGAAACCTACCATTACAGGATCTCGCCGAGACGATCAAAAAACTCTCATTCAAGTTGGCACGCGCAGGTGAGCTGGTGGGCCGTGAAGCTGCGCGCCGCCTGGGAATTCCTTTCGGCATCATCGATCTTTCGCTAGCGCCGACACCAGTCGTCGGCGACTCAGTCGCGAACATCATCGAGGCGATGGGATTCGAGCGAGCCGGCACACACGGGACCACGGCTGCGCTCGCGCTTCTGACCGATGCGGTTAAGAAAGGCGGCGCGATGGCGAGCGGCTCGGTTGGCGGGATGAGTGGGGCCTTCATTCCCGTCTCCGAAGATGCCGGTATGATCGAGGCCGCACAGCTCGGAGCATTGTCGCTTGCCAAGCTCGAAGCTTGGACCAGCGTTTGCTCAGTCGGAATCGACATGGTCGCCGTTCCGGGTTCTACAACGGCAGAAACCATCGCTGCGATAATCGCGGACGAGATGGCAGTCGGAACAATGAATAATAAGACGACAGCGGTGCGTATCATTCCCGTGCCCGGTCGTGACGTGGGCGACATCGTCGAGTTTGGCGGATTGCTGGGAAGCGCGCCGATCATGCCGGTCAGCACGTTTTCTTCCGCGGGGTTTATCAGGCGGGGCGGAAGGATACCGGCGCCGATTCACTCGCTGCGGAATTAACGGAAATAGGTCCTATAGGACCAATATTATTTGGAGGCTCAAATGCCTGAAGCACTCGGAATGGTCGAATGTCGTGGCTTAGTGGCGATGATTGAAGCTGCCGACGCGATGGTAAAAGCGGCGAACGTTCGCCTCGTCGGCTGGGAAAAGATCGACGCGGGTTTGGTGACCGCCATTGTGCGCGGAGACGTTGCTGCTGTCCGTAGTGCTGTCGATGCCGGAGCCGCCGCCGGAAAACGC
>JAICHC010000768.1 GCA_025922795.1 Candidatus Binatia bacterium
CACAAGACTCAGCACCGAGTCAAAGGCATCGACAAAGAAGCGCTCGCGCTCCTGATTGGCCATCGCTGGCCGGGCAACGTGCGCGAACTGGAACACACCATTGAACGGGCGGTTTTGCTGGGAAAAGGCCCGACGGTCAGAATCGCCGACTTGCCGCCGCAATTGATCGGCGCCGATCAGAAAAAATTGCCGCTTGCCGAGGCGGTCGCGCGCAGCTTCACGCTCAGGGATCTCGAACGGGAATATATCGAGCGCGTTTTAGAAAACACCGGCGGCAACAAGAGCGAGGCGGCGAAGCTGCTCGGGGTCGACCGCACCACGCTTTATCGTAAGCTCGAGGAGTACAAGTTTAAGGGTTAAGCTTTCTTGTCGAGCTCGAGCGCCAAACGATAAACCGATTTTTTCGAGCAGCCGTACTGCTGTGCCAGAGAACTGGCGATCGCTTTGACGTGCATGCCCGCGCCGCGCAGACGGCGAATCTCGGCTTCGAGAGTTGCTTGGGAAACCGCAGCCGCGCCTGAGGATCCGCTGACTGCCAGAGTGATCTCGCCTCTGACTTCTTGGTTCCCGAGTTGGGCCGCTAACTCGCTCGCCGAGCCGCGGCGAAATTCTTCGTGCAATTTGGTCACTTCGCGCGCCACCACGACGTCGCGGTCGCCCAGGATCTCGCCGAGGTCACTTAAACTTTCCTTGATCCGGTGCGGCGCTTCGTAAAACACCAGCGTTCGGGTGTCGTCTTTCAATGCCAGCAGTCGCGCACGCCGCTCTTTTTTGCTGCCAGGCAGAAACCCTTCGAAGGCGAAGCGGTCCGGCGGTAGACCGCTGGCAGCGACCACAGCCGTTACGGCCGACGCACCCGGAATCGGCGTCACCTTGATGGCGGCGTCGATGGCGGCCGTCACGAGCCGGTAGCCCGGGTCGGAAATCACCGGCGTGCCCGCATCAGTGACTAGAGCGATATTGGCACCGCGCCGCAGCCGCTCAATCAAAACCGGGGTTTTACGTCGCTCGTTGTGCTCATGATAGCTGGTCAGCGCGGTTTCGACGCCGTAGTGGCTGAGCAAATGATGCGTGTGACGGGTATCTTCGGCAGCGATCAGATCGACCTCTTTCAGAATTCTCAGCGCGCGCAGACTGATGTCTTCGAGATTGCCAATGGGCGTGGCAACGATATAGAGGACGCCCGCCATTTACCGCCCCCAACCGGTCAGCAGTGAGACGGTGAGCAGTGAGTGGCGTACAAAAGGAGTCAACGGCTCACGCCTCACGATTCAATCCTACTTTGCTACTTCCCCCAATCTCTGGAGTAGCGAAAATCACGATCGATGGTTCGTTGCGATACTTTAGCGATCACCGGCAGGCGCCGCTTGAACTGCGAATTCATGATGCGCTGCGCCACATCGTCGACAAAGGGCTCGGAAAAACCGGCGTTGATCAGCTCCGGCTTGGTGTAACGGTGATCGACCATTAGATACAGCAGCTGATCCACCTCGCGGTAACTAAACCCCAACTCGCCTTCGTCGGTTTGGCCCACCCAAAGATCCGCGGAGGGTTCCTTGCGCACGATCACATCGGGCACGCCGATCGCTTCAGCCAGAGCCCAGACCTGAGTTTTGTAGAGATCGCCGAGGGGATTGATCGCCGATGCCATGTCGCCGTAGACCGTGCCGTAACCGAGCAGCAGCTCGGTCTTGTTGCTGGTGCCCAGCACGAGGCCGTTCCAGCGCGCGGAGTGATCGTAAAGAATCGTCATGCGTTCGCGCGCCATCTTGTTGCCGCGCCGTCGGGCATCGGCATCCGGGAAGCGGTCGAAATAGGCGTCAATCTGCGGCGAAATGTCGACGAACAACGATTCGATGCCGGTCATGCGGAGGATCATCTCCGCATGGGCTTGGCTGTCCGGGTGCGAGCTCTTGTACGGCATCAACAACGCCAACACGTTCTCCCGGCCAAGCGCCTGCGCGGCCAACATCGCGCTCAACGTAGAGTCCACGCCTCCGGATAGACCCACGACCACTCTCGTCAACCCGGTCTTGCGCACCTCGTTACGGATAAAGGCGATGAGAATTTCACGCAACAGAGCCGGATTGGTGGGAATTGCGATCATGAAGGGTGCGGGCTCAGAGCTTGCGCGGTTTGGATAGGGGCTTCTTGACTTCGCGCAGCTTTGCACCCCTGAAAGCTCGAACCACCGTCGACGTCGCCGGCCGTTCACGAATGCGCATGAGTTCGTTGATCGTCAGATCGAGATCCTCATCGCGCAACAGCGGCGACATGGTCCGCTTGCGCCGCACGGATTCCAAAGGAATTTCGGCGATGAGAAATTGTTCCTCGTAATACCCCGCCTTGGCGAGCCGCTGGCCGAAGGGATCGACGATTTCCGAGCCGCCCCAAAAACCGACGCCATCTTCGAATCCGCAACGGTTGCCGTAAATCATGAACAGACTGTAGGTCTCCGCGTAGGCTCGATTGATCATCTCCCAATAGCGTGCCGTGTCATCCTGAACTTGGTTGTCGACGATTCCCCGCAACGGGCTCGC
>JAICHC010000769.1 GCA_025922795.1 Candidatus Binatia bacterium
AGGATTGGTCGTGAGCCGACGGGAAAGTATCCCGATGTGCCGCCGATCCGGAGCTCGGGCGACTAGACATTTTCAGCAAACGTTCCAATCGCTCGGCTCGGAACGCGCGGGAGCAGACGCGCCTTTGCTTGGCGTGCTAAGCGAACACTATCGCCGCCCAAAAAAGCTAGAAAGAGATAAAGATAGGGCCCTGCCACCAGGGGCTGTAGCCGCGCCGCTCGGAGCAGCGCCTTGCGTCCGGCGTTGAATTGTCTGCTTTCGCAGAGCTGCACCCCCAGTCGCAGGTAGTAGGCGGCGCATTTTCGCCGAAATGCCGGCGATTCACCATATTTTTTGAACATCAATTCAAGACCACAGGCGAAGGCATCAGAGCTACTCCCTATCTCGTCGCCATCCAAATAATACTTGAGCAGGGGCTCCCGTATGTATTCGAACTGATACTTGCGCGCCATTCGCAGCCAGAGATCGTAATCAAAAAAACTTGGAAACCCCTCATCGAAACCACCCGCCTCCTCGATACAGGTACGACGCATTAGCATTGATGATGCGCTGCCGATGCAGTTGCCGGCGAGAAGCGCCGAATGAACATCGCCGCGCACAGCTGGAACGACTTGGTCGCGAATCTTTGCGCTGCTTCGCTCGATAACAAAACATCCCGTATAGACGCCTCCCACTTCGGCCGGACTCGCCAGCATGCACTGCATCTGGCGCATGAGCTTCTCCGGATACCATTCATGGTCATCGTCCAAAAAAGCGATGTATTCGCCGGTCGTCTGAAGAATTCCCGTATTGCGAGAAGCGGCTCTGCCGCGCCGACGATCCTGTCGAAGATAACGGATGGGCGCGCCGTGAAAGCCCGCGACGACAGCCGCGGCGTCATCTGTTCCGCCATCATCTATCACCAGGATCTCCAAATCCTTGTAGCTCTGCCCCAGAACACTCGTTAGCGCGCCGGCAAGGAATTGAGAGCGGTTATATGTGGGAATAATAACGCTGACATGCGGCATAGAGTCTCCTTCAAACCCGGCATGATTCTGCGGAGGCGATGATGCTTGTTAGTGCGCCAAGCAGTGTGACGGCGAAAACCGCTTTCGAAAGTGTTCGAGGACGATTGCCGGGCGCTCGCGGATAAACCGGCGCACATTCGCTACTCCTTTGAGATGGGCTTCTTTCGAGCCCGACCAGCGCTGCCAGTCGGCACCGAGATGGGGTTGCATGCGTTCGAGAATACGCTGAAACCGCGTCAGCATCAGGTCCGGCTCGAAATAGTCCCTGTGCAACTCGCAATAGCGGCGCACGAACTGCTCGCGGTAGCCCCGATGTGCCAGCAGGCCGCGGATGATCGCCGTCGACACCAGCCATTGCTTGAAGTCAATGTCATCGCCGTTGTAGCTGAGGTCATGGCGTAGTTCGTTGCGCGTCGCCCAGGTCAGCGTGTCATGATTGAGCCCCCTGCCGATGTCGAACGCCGCATCGGTGTCCCAGGAGATCCAGCGCCAGCGCTCCTCCGGCGCGCGTTTGCGGAATGCGTAGTAGTTGCTTTGCGGCCAATCGTAGTTGGCCGCATAAATGTTGAACAGCCAGTAGTCGGTGAAGTTCTCCAGGTCGATCAGCCGGCGCGCGCGCGCGAAATGCTTCTCCTCACTCAGGTCGTGTGTCGCGAAGAAATCCAGCAGGCGGTTCCACTCGGCCTCTTCCCTCGACCCGCTGTAGCCGGCCCTGTCGACCAGGTCGTAGCCGCCCTCGCCTTCGAGCCGCCGTAAAAAAGTCTTGTTTATCTTCTCGTGCAGGTTGTAAAGCCCCCAGGATTCGCCGTTGAGCAGCAAGCGCACCAGAACGGCGCGGGAGGTCAAGCCGCCGGCGGCGCCGTAGAGATCGCGAAACAATTGATCACCGAAGCGGTAGGACAGATCCATGGCCGCTGCACGGACCACGGCCGCGCGCTGTGCGCCACTTTCCCCTGCCGAGACCAGGATGCCGTTCCGGTCAGGCGACAGGCCGAGCGTCGTATAGTTGAGCTCGAACGACTTTTTTCCGGCGCGGCGGGACCAGTTGCCGTGGATGCTCACTTGTACCGGAAACCGCAGCGGTGGCGTGTAACGGTCTTCAAAATATTCCGCTTGCGCGGGACGGCGCCAGTTCTTACCGCGCTTGAAGGGATTGAGGTATATGCCGGCGTGACGGTTCCACAAAAAGGTTGGATCAGCGGCAAGCGAAAGGACCGGCATATCGTCGCGCTCGCCGATGAGATAGGTGCGTCTTTGCACCGGTCCCATGCGACCGTCGGCAGATCTCCCGGAAAAGCTCAAGAGCGCGGTTTGCTTGATCCAAACAGGCTCGACATAGCGGGGACTATTCTCGGTTAAAATGCTGCCGTCGAGCGAATAAAAAAGCGTCGTCGGCGCGGAGGCGGTCAGCACGACTTGCACCGGAGCATCGTAGAACCCGCCCGGTCTGTCGGCATCGACGATCGATCGCAGCAGCGATTTGCCGCGCCCTGCCGCGCCGCCGGTCGAAGCCGGCGAGCTGACG
>JAICHC010000770.1 GCA_025922795.1 Candidatus Binatia bacterium
GCCACGGCGCACAACGGACTGATCAATAAAGGCATGAAAAAATTTACCGCGAGCGCTCCGAAGCTGAGGTCCAAGCCGACGGCGACCAGTCCGGTGCCGAAAAGCGCACCCGTCAGGCTATGGGTTGTTGAAATCGGCATGCCGATCTTGGTCGCGAGCATAAGCGTCAAAGCAGCGCCCAGGACGACCGCAGCCACAAATGGCGCCGACTCGGAAAGTTCCGGCGGCACCAGATCCTTACCCTGAAAGATTGAAATCAACTTACTGGCGAGAAAGAAGGCGGCGACGGATCCCGCCAAGGTCGTAATCGTCGCCCAGCCGAGCGCCGTGCGGTAGTTCGTCGCTCCGCTGCCGAAGAGCGTCGCCACACCTTTGAAGTTGTCATTGGCGCCGTTGGCATAAGCAACGAACAACGTCGCCCCGACGATCATCACTGGCCAATCAAGCATTTTAGTTCGGGACTGGCAGATTGCCGAAAACCCCTGGGTTCAGGCTGCTCAAAAAGATTTCAGACGCGGGTGAGCAAAATGGAGTGCTGGAGTAAAGGAATATTGGAGTACTGGGTTTCAATCCAGTACTCCGGCTCTCCACGACTCCAGTACTCCAAACTTCTACGCTGGAGCGATATAATTGAGCGCACCCTTCGACGAAGCTCAGGGCAATCGGCGCTAGCATAGGAGTCTTTTTCAGCAGCCTGCTAATCTAAACCAGCGCGCCGCCGCAGCTGCTGCCGGAGCCGGCGGTGCAAGCGTAACAATGATTGTCGATGATTATCGGCCGGCCGGCCACTTGATCGAGCGCGAGTGAAGAAATGTTTAGGCGCTGGCCCGCGGCATCGGTCACCGCCAGATCAAGCATCTGATTGAAGTCGCAGTCGTACACCCAACCGTCCCAACCGATGCTGATGAGATTGCGGCACATGACCTGATCGAGTGTGGCGCCATTGAAGTTGTTTGCGAGCAATTCCAGGTAGCGATCGTACTCGCCGCGCAACTTGAGATGGATGGCATAGCGGGTGATCGGCATGTTGGTGAGACAAAATAGGTGATTGAACACGATACCGAACTGTTCGTTGAGAATGCGCTTATAGTCCTGCTCCAGTTTTTCCTGCGGCGGCGGCAAGTGCGGCCCGACGGGATTGTAGACAAGATTGAGAACCAAGCCGCTGTCAACTTGCCCGTAACCGATTTGGTTGAAGCGCTGCAGAGCGCGAATGCTCAAATCGAAGGTGCCTTTGCCGCGCTGCCTGTCGACGTTTTCTTGGGAATAGCAAGGCAAGGAACAAACCAGTTCGATTTTATGCTGCTTGAAAAACTCCGGCAGGTACTCCTTGGCGGGCTCGAAGATGACCGTTAAATTGCAGCGGTCCATCACATGGCGCCCGAGCCGGCGCGCCGCCGCGACCATGTGATCGAAGTCGGGATGCAACTCCGGCGCGCCGCCGGTGATATCCAAAGTCGGAATATCCGTGCGCCCAAGAAAGCTCAACACCGCATCGACGCTTTCCCGGCTCATCATCTCTTTGCGCGTCGGACCCGACTCGACATGGCAGTGAATGCAGGCGAGATTGCAGTAGCGACCGAGGTTGACTTGAAGCACGTCAACCGCGTGCCGGCTGAAGCTCTTGCCACTTGAATGAATCTTTTCAACGAAAGCCTGCATAGATTGTCAATTTTGGATTCTGGATTTTAGATTCAATTCAGATGCTCAAATCGCTTCCCGATTTGAGAGTCTCTATTCTCGATCGTCAATCCTTGATTTGCTTAGGGGCAGCAATTCGAATCCGGTCCGCACACGCCGCCGGAAAGTTTTGTAACGCTGTACTCCATACCCTTGGTCTCGCGCGGATGGCGCTTGTGGTCGCGCGCGCAGTCGAATGGGCCGGCGTTTTCCATCGCGACTTCATCGCGCGGCGGCACCAGGATGAATTGACCGGCGTAGGGCGGTTGCGCATAAAGCTTGAAGGTTTTGTCGCACACCGCCATGCGCGCGCCGCGCTCGAGGGTGTGGCCATCGTCGTCGACCACTTGCTTCCAGGGACCGCGGTAAATGACAGCGTGATTGCACTCGATGCACGGCCCCTCTTTGCCTTTGTAGGCGGTTACCGTGACTGCGCGAAACTCGATGCCTTCGACAGTCTGATAAGCTTCGCCGGCTAGCTCTTCAATATAAATGCCGTGGAACCCGGCCTCTTCGAATGCGCGCAAGAATTCCTCTTCTTGGAACGCTCCGGACACGCAGGCGCTCCAAAGATCCGGGTCGCTGGACAGGCGCTCCGGCACCGCCTCGTCGCTGACAATGTCGGAGATCACCACGCGGCCGCCGCGCTTGAGCACGCGGTACATTTCGGCGAACAAAGCTTTTTTATCGTCTGGCCTCACCAGGTTAAGGACGCAGTTGGACACAATCACGTCGATGGACTCGTCGGCCACCAGCGGCTGCTCGCGGCGGATCTTGTTTTGAAAATCTTCCAGCCGCGCCAAATCGCCAACGGACCTGACCGGATTTTGGTCCAAGTGCTGATCGATTA
>JAICHC010000771.1 GCA_025922795.1 Candidatus Binatia bacterium
GCCGATGGCGCCGCTCGAATCGCGAGAACTCGCCCCTAATCGGGTCTACCTGACCGCGTCAATTCGGTCTCATTGCTGTGATCTACCGCACATGCCGGCGCTCACCGGTTCGGCGGTTGAACGAAAATCGCTGTCCGCATAAAATATGCCACCCGGCGGGTCAATGACTTCGCCCTAAAGCAACGATGACTGCATCCGGTGAGCATACACAAAGGAAGCGCAAATGCCCCACGCGAAATCCCTAAGAGCGATCGGCCAGTCGCTGGAGTCGCTTGGCGTCGTCCTGTTCGTAATGGAGAAAAACGGGCGAAACTATATCGTTCGCAGCGATACGCTCCCCGATATCGCCATGTTAGATTCCAAAAAGGATCTGTCGGAAAAAGTCTGGGACTCTCCGACTCAGGCGCGCAGACGTGCCCGTTTGATGCGAGAGGATGGCACTTTGCGCTACGATCAATCGTACATCTCCTGGCTCGATGCCCAAGGTAGAAAAAAACGCCGCCGGCGCTGCTCCGCCCAGGCCACGGGAACCATGAAAGTTTCGCAGCTCTTGCGCACGGTGGGGAAGCATCTGGACAGATTGGAACCCCATGCCTTTACGATTTCGTGGACGAAGGATGCGGTTTTCGTCGATTATGAATTGGGCGACGGCCAAAGAGTTCGCGAAATACTCTCCGTCAGCAAACTGCGCGATTTGACGGTGCGGTCGCGCGTTCGCCGGGCACGCCGTCGCTGATGGCGAGCTAATTCATCGCGTTTCGTGGCGTCCTGGATTCGCCGGCCACGCTAAACCCGCGGTTGTGCTCCGGTACCGAAAGACATTCCTGCTTGCTAATCTCCCGCGATTTTTTCTCAGCTGCGTACGATTCACACGTCCGATCTATTGTCCAAGAGTTGAATAACATTCTGTCTAGGTTTTATTCTCCCGATCATGTACTTGGCCTCGGCTCAATGTTAGGCTCGTGACCGCCGGGACGTTGAGACATGGCTAAGCAGTGGAATCAATTTGCAATTGTGCTGTTGCTAGCCACCTTGTTCCTTTCATCTTGCATTTATCCATTGACGATGCATTCACGAGAAGGTGAAAAACTCGACGGGCAATGGAGTTTTGGACAAGGAGGAGGCGGATCGATTCAAGTCTTTGCTTCCGATGGCGAGGTGCTGATTGGCAGGCTTGAGCCGGTGGCACGGCGGCTCTTTTTCGATAATTATGAGAAAATTTTCGGTGCCGGCTCAATCGACGCCGAAGGACCCGACCTATCCGCCTATGGTAACGGCCTGTGGGGTCCGCTTGGGAGCTCGAATGCGTTGTTGGATACCGTATACGGCGAAAGCTTCGATCCCGCGGCCGGACAATCTCAACGCACCGTATCCGGCCCGCTATTTTACTGGATTGCAAAGCTCCAAGGTGACAATGCAAAGCTCCAAGGCGACAAACAGCCCTTCATGCAATGTTTCTTGATCGGCTCGTCGCATAGCGCGCGTGGCCTGGGCCGTTGTAAAAGCGCCGGCGGCAAAGAGTATACGGTGGAGTTCTAAACCTGTGGCCGACTGGTTTCGCTCGTGTTCACGCTGGTGCGCAACCCGCCGGTAATGAGCATGGCAAACGACTCGATTGATGAAAACTCCGCTCAAGTTCGGCTTACTGCTGCCGCATTTTGGTGCTTTTGCATCGATTGACAAGTGCGTGCAAGGCGCCCGGCGCGCCGAAGCCCATGGCTTCGACTCTTTATGGGTGCGCGACCATCTGGTCTTTAAACCGCACGAAATTGAAGGCCGCGACAAGACCCACATCGAAAGCTTGATCCTCCTCTCGGCAATCGCCTCGGTAACCAAAAGAGTATCGCTGGGCACCGCCATGGCGATTTGCCACCGGCATCCGATTCATCTGGCGCAGTGCTTTGCCGGCTTGAGCGCGATCTCAAACGGCAGGGTCATCCTTGGTATGGGACTCGGAGGCTTCGCCCATGAGTTCGCGGCTGCGGGCCGGCCGACGGCGCTAGCCGAGCGCGCCTCACTCGCCCAGGCGAACGTCGTGATCTGCCGGCGGCTCTGGAATGGAGAAACAGTATCTTTTGCTGATCACTCGTTTCGCTTTGAGAACGTGACCCTCAAGCCGACGCCGAAACAACCGATTCCGATTTGGATCGGCGGAGGTACCGCGGCGGCATGCCGCCGCGCGGCACATTACGGCGATGGTTGGCTGCCCGCACGCGTCACCCTGATGACCTTTTCCAAGCGCATTGAATACCTGCGCGAGCTTTGCCGCGCTGCGGCCAGGCCGATGATCGAAACCGCCGTCATGCCGCTTACGACAATCGCAAGAGATTCATCCACGGCTCTACGCGGAATCGATCTCAAGACGATCGTCGAAGAATGTCAGCGCTTTACCTCATGGGTGATCAACGATCGTGACAATGGCGATCGTAGCCGCGGCCTCATTCTCGCGGGCACGCCCGCGGATATTATCAGTGAATGCCGCGCCTACCAGGCCGCGGGTGCGAACCAAATCGTCTTCGA
>JAICHC010000772.1 GCA_025922795.1 Candidatus Binatia bacterium
ACGAAGAAAACCGAGTAAGAGCCCGAGCGCTCATTGCGCATGACGACTTTCTTTAAGCCCAGCTCAGCTTTCTTGGCCATCAGGTACTGGTAAGCCCGATCAACCTCCCGTTTATTGGTCACGCGCACGCCGTAATGATTGCGAAAAGGCTTATCTTCCACCTCCGGTCCGCTTTCATGTACCACGAGCAGCCAATCGGTGTTCGGATGTTTCAGGGTCGCTTCTTTGTCGCGCCGTTCGATCACTTCGAGCGCGAGGAGGGCCGATAAAACCGGCAGGGATTCATCCAAGAAGTGACATTCGTAATGGCCTTTGACGATGCCGGCCGATTCAACGGCAGGCTTTGCTGAACCGGACATGAAACCTCCGCTCTCCTCTTGCAGGGTTTGGAGAACGAGCCCGCCTAATTTTCGATCCAGGCGATTTCCCACCAATTCCGGTCGAGGTCGCAGAGCAAAAAAGATTGCCCTCCGGGAATATCCCTGACGGGCTCGATGGAGGTGGTGCCGAAGTCCTCGCTTCGCTCTTTCATTGCATGGTGTGCCTCAGCAAGAGCCTCCGGCGACCGGACACCCACCGTGTAGCGCTGGAGCGGCGTCAGATAATGTTTGTTTTTCGGCGGCACTTCCAAACTTACGACGTACCATGGAAACGCGGGATGTTTGACGTCGTGAGGCCTAACCGTCGGCACATGGGTGATCACGTCGAGTCCCAGGCCTTCTTTGTAGAACTTCACCGACGCCGCCAGATTGGTGCACTCCATCGTGCCGTGGGTCATCGCCTGGGGAATGTAGCCGCAGCCGGGAAGTCTTTCTTCGGTGAGCTTGTTCTCCCACGGATAAGCGATGTGTTGGGGTAGACCGGCTTTATGGCGGTTTTCGTAGGATTCGATCTCCCAATAATTGCCGCCCGGCTCAACGAAGAACATCGAATAGGAACCGTCGCGCTCTTTGCGCTTGACGACCTTTTTGAGGCCAAGTTTCTCCTTGTTACGAAGCAAATATTCATAAGCGTTGTCGACTTCCCGATTGTTCGAGACGCGCACGCCGTAGTGGTTGCGTTCCGGTTTGTCTTTAACGTCAGCGCCGCCTTCATGAAGGATGAGCTTCCAGCCGGTGTTGGGGTGCTTCAGTATGGCTTGATGATCGTGACGCTCGATGAGCTCCAAAGCCAAGACGGCCGTCAAAACCGGCACGGACTCATCGAGATAGCGACACTCGCTGTGGCCGTAAATGAGGCCGGTGGGTTCAACCACCGAATTCACCGGGGCTGACATGAGGGTTCTCCTTTCGAGCAAGTTGCACGATTATCATTCGGCAACGATACGATTGCGCAGGCGCCCCACTTTCTCGACTTCGGCCTCGACCAGATCCCCGGGTTTCAGCCACCAGGGGGGCTGGTCCGGCTTTCGTCCGGCCGCGACGCCGCGGGGCGTGCCGGTCGTCAGCACGTCGCCCGGGTTGAGCCCCATCTGCGACCAGTAGGCGATCATCTCGCGGATCTTGAAAATCATGTAGCCGAGATTCGAGTCCTGGCGCACTTCGCCGTTGACCGAGAGTTTCAGCTTCAAGTTCTGCGGGTCGGGGATCTCATCCGCGGTGACTAGGTAGGGGCCCATCGGCGCGAAACCCGGGAAGCTCTTGCCCATGAGATGAATGCCGGTTTTGTTCTCGCCGCGGATGACGTCGCGGGCGCTCAATTCGTTGAACGCAGAATACCCGGCGACATAATCCAGCGCTTCGTCCTCGGTCACGTCCGCGCAGGGCTTGCCGATGACGATCGCGAGCTCGACTTCGTAATCGAGATTTTTTACTTCCGGCGGATAGGGGATATCGTTTTCGGGTCCGATGACGGTGCCGGGTAGTTTGAGGAAAGCCACGGGCGAGCTGGGGCCTTTCTTCGATGCCATCTCCGCGACATGGTCGGAAAAATTTTTGCCAGCAGAAACCAGTGCGCCGGGCCGGGGTACGGGTGACATCAGCCGAATCTCTTTGGGGTCGAGGATCGCGCCTGCGCCGCCGCTCGGATTGCCGCTGGCGTAGGCCAGCGCTTTCCGCGCCGCCTCCAGAGCTTTGTCGCCGCGTTTTAAAAATTCCACCATGTCGCGGCCCAGAGTGACTTGGGCGCGTTCAAGCGCCGAAGGACTGGATTCAACTTCGCACAGGTGGGACGCGTAAGCCCTGTGCAAATCAACCATGCGACCGGCGCCGTCCAGGGCGCCAAGTCGTTCCTGTTGTCGGAAGAGAAAAGTTGCAAGTTTCACCGACGCTGTCCTCCCCCCGATACGACCTGGTGCGAGAGCTCGCCGATGGCCGGCGACGAGCAGCGAAGCTTTGAGCCGATTTTGAGCGGGACGGGATTTTGCAGTCTGTTGCCTTGGATTGCCATACTGGCACCGATGGCGAGAAAATCGCCCGGTTTGATGCCGAGGATCGACCAGCGGGCGATCATCTGCTCGATGGTAAAGACACAATCGCGAAGCGCGAATTGCTGCTTGATGCTGCCGTCCATTGCAAGCTC
>JAICHC010000773.1 GCA_025922795.1 Candidatus Binatia bacterium
GGAAACCGGTCAGCCGCTTCACGCCTTCGACTTCGACCGTCTGAAGCAAAAACGGATCGTCGTGAGGCGCGCCGGAGCGATCATCAAATTTACTACGCTCGACGGTGTGGAACGAGAGCTGAGCGCCGAGGATCTGCTGATCTGCGACGGTGCCGAGCCGGTGGCGCTGGCCGGTGTCATGGGCGGCATGGACTCGGAAGTGACGGCGTCGACCCGCTCGCTCCTGCTCGAGAGCGCCAACTTCGCCCCCGCGTCGATCCGCCGCACGGCCAAACGGCTCGGGCTCCACAGCGAGGCGTCGCATCGTTTTGAGCGCGGCGTCGATCCCGAAGGTACGATTACGGCTTTGAACCGGGCGGTCTACTTGCTCGGTGAGATCGCCGGCGGTCGGGCCGAGCCAGGGATTGCCGATCGTTATCCTGGGAGAACCAAGCCGCCGACGATTCTTCTCCGTGAAGCGCACATCGAAAAGCTCCTCGGCGTGAAACTGGACCGGGTGCAAGCGGCAAAACTGCTCGGCGCCCTCGGCTTCAAGACGCGGGACCATGCGCGCAGCCGCAGCCTTACCGTCGTGCCGCCGACGAGCAGGGCGGATATTACGCGCGAGGCCGATGTCATCGAGGAGCTTGCCCGCTTGCACGGCTACGATCGCATTCCGACCACCTTGCCGCTGCTGCGAATCTCGGGTGGAAGGAACGATCCACGCTTGGCGTGGGAGCGAAAACTCCGCCACATGCTTGCTGGGGAAGGCTTGAGCGAGGTGATCAACTTGCCGTTTACTGCGGAATCGCTCAATCGCAGTTTTCCGGGGATCTGGCCGGGTGTTCCGACGGCGGTTTCGTTGGTCAACCCGCTGGCGAAAGAAAACGCCGAAATGCGCCATAGCTTGCTTCCCGGTCTGATCGATAACCTGCGCCTCAACCTGGCCCACAAAGTGAGCGGTTTCCACGCCTATCATCTCGGCAAAGTATTTTGTTTGGGGACCGATGGGGAGGTGGTCGAGAGCCAGTGCGTTGCGGGACTCCTGCACGGGCCGCGCGCGCGCGAGGGTTTGCGCCTCGGTGCAGAGCCGCCGGTGGATTTTTTGCAATGTAAAGGAGTCGTCGAGGCCGTGCTGGATCTGTTCCACCTGCGCGAGCGGGTGACCTGGACTCCGCTCGAAGTCGGATTCCTGCATCCCGGCAATTCGGCGGGCGTGTTGTACGGCGAAGCGCCGCTCGGATATTTCGGACAGCTGCACCCGGACGCGGCGGATCGACTTGAATTGCCGACGTTTTTTCTCTTCGAACTTGACTTAGAGAAACTGCTTCAGTATGCTCCGCGGCGAATAGCGGTATGCTCACTTCCACGTTTTCCGGCCGTCGAGCGGGACGTTGCTGTAGTCGTTGATCGTGACTTTGCCTCCCAACGAGTGATTAATTGGATTGAAAATTTGGGCGAAGCTTTGATCGAACATGTTGAAGTTTTCGACCAGTACCTGGGCGCGCCGGTTCCCGAAGGTAAGAAAAGCCTGGCCTATAAAGTTTCCTATCGCGCCGAGGACAGAACGTTGACCGATGCCGAAATCAATGAGCTGCACCAGAGATTGGTCGATCAGCTCGGTAATGTCTTTGGGGCCGAGCTGCGTCGCTGAGCGTCACGCGCTGACCCGGGAAGAGGTGTAATATGACCAAAGCTGAAATCATCACCCGAATCTACGAGAAAGTCGGGTTTTCAAAAAAGGACGCCACCGACGTCGTCGAGGCCACGTTCGACATCATCAAGGGCTGTTTAGAGCGCGGCGACAAAGTCAAAATTTCCGGCTTCGGGAATTTTGTCGTCAATACCAAGCGGCCGCGCAAAGGGCGCAATCCGCAAACCGGCGATGAGATCATCATCGTCGGACGCAAAGTTCTCACCTTCAAAGCCAGCCAGATCATGAAGAAGAGCCTCAACAGCATGTCCTCGGCAGGGGCTGCATCGGCGCCGA
Source organism: Candidatus Binatia bacterium (assembly GCA_025922795.1). Next base: position 1,970 of record JAICHC010000773.1, read on the forward strand.
CGTCATCATCAGCATCCGAATAGGCACGGTGCATGCCTCCCAGACTGCCGGAAAAGATCTATTTCAAGATCGGTGAAGTGAGCGAGATTGTCGGCGTGGAGCCGTACGTCTTGCGTTATTGGGAGACCGAGTTCGAGCTGCTGAGACCCGCCAAGGCGCCGTCAAAACATCGATTATATAAGAAACGCGACGTCGAGCTTTTACTCGACATCAAGCGGCTGCTCTACAGCGAAGGGTTCACGATCGAAGGCGCGCGCCGCAAATTGAAAGAAACCAAGAAGGAAGACAAAAACCAGCTCAAGCTGCCGCTTTCGGAGCAAAAATACAAAACCGCTCTGGTCAAGCTCAAAAAGGATTTGGAATCTCTCCGAAAACTTTTGTCTTAGTTTCTCCGCCCGAAACCCCCAAGGCTAACTACCGAGATTCTTTGCTCGGCGTACTCGGCGCCTCTACGGTGTGTTTCTAAAAGAGAAATGGTCGGGGCGACCGGATTTGAACCGGTGACCACACGCACCCCAAGCGTGTGCGCTACCAGGCTGCGCTACGCCCC
>JAICHC010000774.1 GCA_025922795.1 Candidatus Binatia bacterium
GCGCGTGACGTAGCCGAGATGCGGGGTGCAGATGACATTGTCCATTTTGAGCAGCGGATGGTTGGCGTTTAGCACCGGCTCTTGCTCATAGACATCGACCGCCGCCATGCCAGGACGGCCGGACTTAAGCGCTTCGACCAATGCGCCATCGGCAATTAAGCCCGCCCGGCTCGCGTTGACGATCAACGCGTTGGGCTTCATGCGCGCCAGATCGTCGCGCGTGACGATGCCGCGAGTGTCTTTATTGAGCGGCAGATGCAGGCTGACGATATCGGCGTCGGAGAAAAACTCCTCGCGGCTTTTGGCGACCTCAAAACCAGCCGCCTTGGCGCGCGCGGTCGAACCTTCGCGCCCCCAGCAGATCACCTTCGCGCCAAACGCTCTGCCTGCGGCGGCCACGATGCTGCCGATCTTGCCGTAGGCGTAAATGCCTAAGGTTTTACCGTTCACGCCGATGCCAAGCGTCGACTGCCAGTGACCTTCTTTGAAGCGCCGAACTTCGAACGGCAGATTACGCAATGCGCTCAGAATGAGCCCCCAGGTAAGCTCGGCGGTCGCGTTCGGATTGCCCGCGCCGCCCGCCGATACGATGATGCCCTTCTCGGTACACGCTGCCAAATCGACATGGGTCGCCGCCCGGCCGGTCTGCCCGATCAGTTCTAGCTTCGGCAATTTTTCGATCAGGGCGCGCGGGAAATAGGTGCGTTGCTGCGTCAAGATCACTGCATCCGCATCCTTGAGCCGCTCGGCAATCTTGGTTAGATCGGTTTCAGGATCGGTATAAACCACTACCTCATGGCCGCTCAGTTTGGAAAAACATTTCAGTGTCTTGAACGCATTCTGATAATCATCGATAACGGCAATCTTCATGCTGCTCGTCTCCTCTTCTAAAAGTTACTTCATGCTTTTATCGTCGGTTTCTTTCCTCAACTCCGCGATGTAGTCGCTCAAGCCGGCTGCCAATTTATACTCAGGGTTAAAACCAAACTCGGTCCGGGCACGCGTGATATCCATACGCGGCCGCGCAGGCGTCAATTTCCCGCGGCTGACCTTTACCCCAGGAAATATGCTAGTGAGCGCTCGCTCCACATCGTCCACAGTCGTAAGCGTGCCGCTGCCGAGATTGTACGCCTGGTGCTGTAGTGACGGAGCATGCACAGCCAGCGCAATGCCATTGGCGAGATCCTTGACGTAAATAAGATCCACACTCTCGTAAACCTCGAGCTCCACGGGACTACCCGCCATTGCCGCCCATACGGCCTTTTGAATCGCGACGCCAGGACCGCCGGCCACCGCATGGTAGCCATAGACCCCCGCGAAGCGCAGGAGCGCCAACTCCATAGGATGTCTGCCCGCGTACGTTTTTAACACATGCTCACAGCCGAGCTTGGAAGCATTGTAAACGCGTCCCCGGCTATCGAGCGGTGAATCCTCGTGCAGCAACTCTTTCGGATCCTCGCCGCGATAGACCGCCTGGGTACTGGCGTGAACAAACCGGCGCACACCGGCAAGCCGCGCCGCCTCAGCCACGTTGATCGTGGCGACCAGATTTACCTGAAAGCCGGCGTAGACGTTGTCGATGTTCGCCTCGCCTACCGAAGCAGCGAGATGAATCACGCAGTCCGGCCGGACTCGCTGGAACGCATCCCCCAGTGCTGCCAGATCACGAATGTCGCCACGAATGACCGGCAGCTCTTGACCCGTCACGTGCCGGATGTAATCCGGCCGCGGCGCGAAATCGAAAAACGTGACTTGATCATTGCGCCCGGCCAATTCTCTCGCGGTGTGCGTGCCGATCAAACCGGCACCCGTAATCAAAACCCGCATGAGATATCACTCCGTTTCAAGGTTCAAAAGTTCAGCGTTCAATGCCCTGACTCAGTTTCCCTACTAACTTTGAACCTTTGAACTTTTGAACCATCCGTTACCGTTCCAGCTCCAAGTTGTAAAACTCGCAGGGATTGTCGAAAAGAATTTTTCGCGGCAACGATTCTGGCAAGTCTTTTCGGTTCACCAATGAATCGATGTCCCCGCTGAATTGTTCCCATGGCCGCTCATGGGGAAAGTCGGACGCCCAAAGCAACTGTTTCGCGCCGATTAAGTCGGCTACAACCGCCAAGGTGCGTTCTTCACCCTCGCAAGCGTAAAATAGATTGCCGCCGCGCATGATCTCGCTCGGCGCTTGTTTGCTCGCGTGCGGCCAGCGATTTAGCCGGTGCTCCCAACTGTCGTCTAACCGATCCGCCAGATACGGCACCCAGCCACAACCTGATTCCAGATAAGCCACGCGCAGCTTTGGAAACCGTTCGAAGACGCCGTAGATCATCATGCTGGTCAGCTGCTGCATCTGCGCGAAAGGATGGCTCAGCGGATAAACGCCGGCGAAAGACTGTACGTGATCCAGTCCCAGTTCTACCGCCGGCCCGCTATGCACCGCTAACGGCACATCAAGTCGTTCGGCCATTTGATAGATCGCATCGAATTCCGGTAAGCCGAGGCCACGCATGGGGCTCATCAC
>JAICHC010000775.1 GCA_025922795.1 Candidatus Binatia bacterium
TTATTACCCCTTTCAATCTCTTACCTTCGTGCTCTTCGTACCACTATAATTGAGAGTTTTCGCCGCTCGCGCAAATTTTTCGCCGATCCCAAATTGCTGAATCGATAGGCAAATATGATGTGCACCACGAAGGCACGAAGGACACGAAGGATTTGGGAATTAATAGTTTAACTCCGAACTTCGTGCTCTTCGCGATCTTCGTGGTGAAAACTCAGACTCAACCTTGGTTTTGATTGAGGCATGCGTCGCGCTTCACTTCGGGCGGCGCTCCGGTTAATATTCCTGCGAGAGGAATCGCTTATGCCGGACAAAGGCCACTTGATCCTGACGGCGATCGGACCGGACCACGTCGGTCTGGTGCAAAAGATTTCCGAGTTCATCGTCCGCCGTGGTGCCAATATCGAAGACAGCAAGATGGCGGTCTTCTGCGGCGAGTTTGCCGTGATTGTCTTGATCAGCGGCGACGGCGGCAATCTGGTGAAAATCGGCCGCGACTATCGCGAGCTCGAAACCGAAACCGGCCTGGCAATTTCCATCAAAACCCCCGCGACGCGAAGCCCGCCAGAATCATTTCTCCCCTACAAACTTACCGCAACCTGCATGGACCATCCGGGCATTGTTTACCGGATCAGCGGCGTCTTGAGCAGCATGGGGGTCAACATCGAATCGATGGAAACCAAAACCTATTCCGCGCCGGTCAGCGGCACACCGATCTTTCAGCTCGAAGCGAGTCTGGCGGTGCCGACAAAAACCAACATCAACCGGCTGCGCGAGTGCTTCAGCGAAATACAGCGCGAAGAAAACATTGATATCGACCTCGCCGCCGTCACTAGCTAACTCGAATCGTCTAATAGGCCGCCATCCGCAGCCGCTACGGATTCTCTATTCTCCTTTGCGGCGGATTAGAACGATTGAAACCGGCCAGGCTTATTCTCTAACCCTTCTGTGTAATCGTCGCGCCGCTCTCCAGGGCATTTTGTTTGCGTCCGAGCCATAATCCGTTAATCAGCCACGCCAAGGAGAGCGGGACGGCCAACACCGCGATGCCGGTCATAGCCAGGCCGAGCCAACCCAATCCCGCGTAAGACCACGCCCCGAGTTGATCGCCCATTCGGTAAACCGCAGTATCGATGAAGCTTTTGGCCTTGTACTTATCCTCGCGCGGCACCACGGTATATAATACTTCGCGCGACGGCCGCGCGAACGCGAAGTTGCCGGCGCGCCGGATCACCTGATAGACGACCAAGACGGCAATCGTCGGCGCCAGCGCCAGCGTGGCGAAACCGACCATGCTGATCAGGGGCAGGGCCGCCAAAGTCAGCGCGACCCCGAACCAGCGCAGCACCCGGCCGGTAAGAAACAGTTGTGCGGAAAGAGTGAGCATATTCACCCACAGGTCGACGCGGGCGAAAAACGCGGTTCGCGCGCCGCGGTCGGTGAAGCTCTGCCGGACGATTTCCGCCTGTTGAAAATAAAGAAACGTCGACGTCACCGTGAAGAGCAGGATATAAAAGCATACATTGATCAAGTAGGGCGAGCCGAGCGCGTGCTTGACACCTGCGAATGCCGATCCGCCGATCGCCGATTCTTCGCCGCGCACCGGGCGGCGATGCAACCGGTCGGACATGCGCGACAAGCGGCGCACGCAGAACACCGCAGCTTCGAGAAGCAGTGCCGATCCGATCAACAGGTAAGCCGGCGCCACTTGCTTGGCCAGCGTCGCCGTAACAGCCGCTCCGAAGAGGCCGCCGAGCGTCGCCCCGGCGGCGATAAATCCGAAGAGCCGCTTCCCTTGTTCCGCGTCGAAAACGTCCACCATCAGAGCCCAAAAAACCGATACGACGAATAGATTGAAAACCGAGGCCCAGATAAAAAACACGCGCCCGACCCAGATATTTTGCTCCCCGCTCGCGACGTGCAAGAGCACGGCAAAGAGCAGCAGATTGGCGAGAAAAAATCGGTAGGCGACCGCGATGAACTGCACGCGCGGCAAGCGTCCCACCAGAGCGGCAAAAGGCGGGTTGACGGCGATCATGCAAAGCAGCGTGCCGGTAAAAAGCCACTGAAGATTCTCGACGCCGCCGGCCACCCCCATCTCATCGCGGATGGGACGCAAAATGTAGTAGGAAAACAGGACGGAAAAAATATAGAGCCAGGCCCAGCCGAGGGCACGCAGCTCGTTAGGACGGACGTCGATCAGCCGTGCGAGCAACCGCGGCGCCAGACCCGCCGACTCGTCCGTGGCTGCAGCGCTCAATCCTCGCTCCTCACTCAAACACTGTCGATGAACTGTTCCATCTTGCGCCGCGTGACGGCGTCCGGCAGGCGCCCGCGCGCCGCGCCGAGATTGTCGACGACGTACTCTGGCCGGGCCATGCCGGGGATGGCGCAGGTAACCGCCGGATGGGAGATGATGTACTTGAGAAAGAACTGCGGCCACGTTCGGCAATCAAACTCCACCGCCCACTCCGGCAATTTCTTCCCTTGCACAGCTTTGAAAAGCCGGCCGCGCCCGAA
>JAICHC010000776.1 GCA_025922795.1 Candidatus Binatia bacterium
GAGACCGACCAGCTTGCGCTGCGCTCACGAAGTATTATCGACATGAGCGGTCCGGCGAGAGACTATTCGCCGATCGCCGACACGCACAACGTCGTATTGCTGCCGTATGCAAAACCAGGCGTCGATAAGAACGATTATCGCCTGGCGGTGAAAAAAGCCGGACTTAAAGCCGCTGTATATCTCGCGGCGGCGGCACAAGATACCGCTCCGGATGAGACGCGAGTTTTCGAGCTTCCTCCGGTGGCGCTCAATCAAGAGCCGAAGGAATTGCCGCGCGTCGCGTATATTTTTCCGATCCATTCGCACCAGCATCCGACTCAGCAAAAGGAGGCGGTCTTTTACGGCAGCAACATCCAGGGCTTCATGCCGACCGTTGTTCATCCCAACGAGATCCTCGACGGCGCGCTGATGTTTTCGTACTCAGCATTCACCTGGTTTGCGCAAAACCACCCGGTGATCCTGGAGCTATACCGGCGGCATAGCCGCGATCTCTGGTTTGCTGGCATCGTGCTCACGGTGGCACCGGTCACAATTTCGGAAAAAGAACGGAACGCCGCGCTTGCCGCCCGTCTCGCTAAAGAAACCCTTGGCGCCGACGGGATCATCGCGACCAAGATCGGCGGCGGCGCCGTCGATACGGATTTGATGATGATTTACACACGCGCCGAAGAGATGGGCATGAAAGCGACTCTGATCATCATGGAGCGCTACCCCGACACCGGCATCACCTTTGTGCCGGAAAACGTCAACGCGCTGGTGACGCCTGGGCTTACGCGCGACGCGATCCGGCTTCCCGTTGTAGAACGCGTCATCGGCGGCGAGACGCTGCATTTGGACAACTCAAATCCCGACAACACGAATCCCGATATTCCGCCGCTGTCGGCAAATCGGGAAATCACTGTCTGGATCGGCGACCTCGTTGGCGCAATCAGCCAAGTCGGCGCCTCGCGTCTGACAACATATATGGGATAGGAGAATCTCCCGCCAAGGCGCGAAGGCGCCAAGTTCGGATATCAGGACTTGCTTTCTTTGCGTCTTGGCGTCTTTGCGGGAAAGAAATCTTATGAGCAAAAAGATTCGTGTTGTTCACTACCTGAATCAGTTCTTCGCCCAGATCGGCAGCGAAGAGAAAGCCGACATTGGCCCAGAATTCAAAGACGGTCTCGTCGGTCCCAGCCGCGCACTACAACAAGCGCTGGGAGACAACGGCGACGTGATCGCGACAATTTATTGCGGCGACAATTACTTTGCCGAGCATCAGGAGCAAGCGATCGACGAGCAATGTGCCCGCATCGCCGAGTACAAACCGGATTTACTTATTGCTGGCCCGGCATTCGAGAGCGGGCGCTACGGTATCGCTTGCGGCGCGATCTGCCAGGCGGCGCAACAGCGACTCGGCATCGCGGCGGTAGCGGGAATGGACGAAGACAACGTGGGAGCGAGCCTCTATCGAAAGAATATTTATATCGTGAACTCCGGCACGTCGATCGTGCGCATGGTGCCGACGTTGCAACGGATGGCCGCGCTCGGACTGAAGCTCGCTCGCCAAGAAGCGGTCGGCAAACCGGCAGACGAAGGTTACCTGCCGCGCGGCATCAAGCGCAACGAGTTTGCCGCCAAGCCGCCGGCCGAGCGCGCCGTCGACATGCTGCTCGCAAAGTTGCGCGGGGATGAATTCCGCTCGGAAATCGCTCCGCCGAAATTCGCCGGCGGCAAACCGGCCGCGCCGCTTCGAAATCTCAAGTCGGCGGTGATCGCTCTCGTGACCGACGGCGGCCTCGTGCTCGAAGGCAACCCGGACAAGATCGAGCCCGGCCGGCCGACCCGCTTCACAACCATCCCGGTCGCCGGCGTCGATTCTCTCGACGCCGACAAATATGATGCCGTCCACTCCGGCTACGATACCGCGTTCGCCAATCGCGATCCGAATCGCGTGGTGCCGCTCGACACCATGCGCGAGCTGGAACGCGACGGCGTCATCGGCAAGCTCCACGACTTCGTTCACTCAACCGGAGGCGCTCATGCCGCCGTGGGAAACGCGACGCTCATCGGCCGTCAAATCGCCGAACGCTTGAAAGCCGCCGGGGTGTCCGGCGTGATTCTTACATCCACTTGAGGATCGAGCACCCGCTGCGGCGCAGCGATCAGCAAGGAAATCGAAAGCCTCCAAATCCCCGTCACTCAAATTTGCACGATGATCCCGGTGGCCAAAGAAGTCGGCTCGCTCCGCGCCATCGCCTCCGGCGGCATCGTCAGCCCTACCGGCAACCCGGATCTGCCGCCGGATAAAGAGAAGGAGTTCCGGCGCGAATTGATCCTCCGCGCCCTGCAAAAGCTGCAGGAAGAAGTGTGAATAAAGACCGTTCGGACATATCCCGCAAAGTAATTCATGTACCAATCGGTACAACACGGCGGATGAAAATGGTAGCGTCGCATTGCCGAAGACCAATGACCGGCGGTCGATTTGCGTCTAGCGCTTTGAGCCTGGGCAAAGTAGGACCCGAGCATTCTAAGGAA
>JAICHC010000777.1 GCA_025922795.1 Candidatus Binatia bacterium
AGGTGTCAGTTGGAGCTCAGGAGGTGAGCCGTTTCGAGGTGTTGCGCGTGCAGCTGATTGAAGGAATTTTGGCTCCGCCTCCGGAAAGCCTGGATGCGGAGCTCGATCAATCTCGCGATCGGCGATGGATCGCGGCGCTGGCCGATCGTCTGTCGTCGAGATTAACGGCGCAGCGAGCTACACCCGCAGCGAAAGAGCAGCAAGCTCCGCGTAGCAGCGAGACGCTCTCCCGCTGGTGCGATCGCGTTTTCCGCAGGGAGATCGTTGAGCAGATCAACCGCGAGCTGATCAAGTGGTGCCAAGCGTTTTTGGACGAAGGTCATGCCACCTGGCCCATGCCCGACCGAGAAAAAGGTTTTTACGCCGCTTGGAAATTGCTCGCACAAAAGGAGTGGTTCCCGTGCGGCATCCGAAACAGCCGCGAGAAACTCGTTTGCTTGCCGGCCCATCCAGAGGACACGCTGCTTGAAAGTCTCGCTGCGCTCGGCGTGCCTCCGGAAACCTGGCAGGAATATCTTTCGCTCCATCTCGCCGCTTTGCCCGGCTGGGCCAGTTTCATCAAATGGCGCGCCGACCAAAGCGAGTACGAATGGCAGCTCGCCTATCCGATCGATCTCGTGCAGTATCTTGCCGCCCGTTTGTGGTACGAGCGGGAACTGGTGCAGCAAGCCTGCCAGGAAGCGCTCGGCGTCGACGGCAACATGGCGGCGATCTCGGAAAAAATACGAACGTGCGGCAATCTTGAGCCCAATCTTCCTGGCAATGGCGCAATCGGCCGCGGCCATTTAAGCGCAGCCTGGAAGCTGCTTGCTTTGTCCCGGGCGCTGCAAGTCGATCCCACGCTGCTGGCGCAAAGCCCGCCCGATGATCTCTTGACTGCGCTCGGTTGGCTCGAAGGGTTTCCCGAATCGGCTCATGGACCGATCTGGCTCAAGGCCTTCGAAGCAAGTTACCAGGAGCAACTGTTAGCTAAGCTGCGCCCGTTTGCCAAGCCTGGTGCTTTCCAAGCGCGCCAAACCGACGACAGGGTAACGGTTCGCCCTCAGGCTCAGGCGGTCTTCTGCATCGACGTGCGCTCGGAACCCTTCCGCCGCCATCTGGAAGCCGCCGGCGATTACGAGACCTTCGGATTCGCCGGCTTTTTTGCACTCTCTATTCGTCACCAGGCGCTCGGCAGCCAGCACGAAACCGATCAGTTTCCAGTCATCGTGAAAAGCAAGAATCGCGTGCGTGAGATTCCCCGGACCTATCACGGGCAAAAACTTTTTCGCCATCGCCACCGTGAGAAACTGCTCGAGACGGGACACACCATGCTTTACGATCTGAAGGAGAACGTGGTGACACCCTACGTCATGGTGGAGTCGCTGGGTTGGTTCTACAGCCTGCCATTCATCGGCAAGTCGCTGTTTCCTGAATGGTATCGAAACGCGATGAATTGGCTCCGCCAGAAGCTCGTCCTGCCCGTCGCCACAACTTTGACGGTGGATAAACTTTCGCGCCAGGAGGTCGAAGAGATGCTCGCCGCCGAGCAGCGCGCGGCGACGCGGCAAGCGTTGCAGGAGAAATTCGGCGACCGGAATCTCAATCTCTCACTCGAGCGGCTGGAATTTCTGCGCCGCCGCGCCCTCGATGAAGCAGACGCAGGCGAGCCCTCGCCGGCGGCGCGCTCCACCGCGCTTTCCGTCGAGGAAGAAGCCGTATTCGTTGACGATCTCCGGCGCGACTATGGTATCAATCAAGGGGCTTCTTTCGCGCGCATGGAACGCATCACGCGCACCGGCTTTACCCTCAGGGAACAGGTGTTCACCGTGGAAACCGTGCTGCGAATGATGGGCTTGACCGGAAACTTCGCCCGCCTCGTGCTTTTTTGCGGCCATGGCAGCAGCTCTGAAAACAATCCGTTCGAAGCGGCCCTCGATTGCGGCGCCTGCGGCGGCAACCCGGGCAAACCCAACGCGCGCACGCTCGCCATTATGGCCAATCGGCCGTCGGTGCGCGAACAACTCGCCAACCACGGCATCGCTATTCCACAGGATACGTACTTCATCGCCGGCCAACACAACACCACCACGGACGATGTCGAGCTGTTCGATCTCGAAGACCTTCCGCCGACCCATCGCAAGGATGTGCTGGAACTCGTCCGCGGCTTGGAAAAATCGGCGGCTCAAACCAGTCTGGAGCGTTGCGGACGAATTCCGGAAGCCAAGCCTGCTCGCCGCGCTTCGAGAGCCAAACGAGAGGTCCGCCGCCGCAGCTCCGACTGGAGCCAAGTACGCCCGGAGTGGGGACTCTCCGGCAATGCCGCATTCATCATCGGCCATCGCGAGCTCACACGCGGCATACAGCTCGACGGACGCGTATTCCTCCATTCTTACGACTACCGTGGAGACCCGGATGGGCGGCTGCTCGAATCCATCATGACCGGACCGCAGGTGGTCGGCCAATGGATTAACATGGAACATTACTTTTCCGCGGCGGACCCTGAGGTCTATGGCAGTGGCAGCAAAATCTA